>CAYRAW010000323.1:0-3236 GCA_964422225.1 uncultured Roseburia sp. | reverse complement strand
GCTCAACAGCAGAGATTCTTTGACATTTCCATGGGAACTGGTACAATGGTAATTGGTCTGGCAAGTGTTATTATCGGAACGAGTCTTTTGAAGAATCTGACTTTCCTGAAAGTAACAACGACAGTTGTGATCGGTTCCATCATTTATAAGGCGTGTGTTGCATTGGCACTCAGTCTCGGATTCCCATCCAACTATCTCAAGATGATAACAGCAGTGCTGTTCTTAGTAATCCTTGTATTTAGCATGGATAGAAAGAAGAAGGTGAAGAATCGTGCTTGAATTAAAGAATATCAGTAAATATTATAATCCGGGTTCGGTCAATGAAATGTGCCTTTTTCAGAACTTTAACCTGACGATCAGGGATCATGAATTCGTATCTGTAGTAGGCTCTAACGGCTCTGGTAAGACATCACTGCTTAATATTATCTGTGGAAGCATAGACGTGGACAGTGGCAATATTATTGTAAATGGAACAGATATAACAGGTAAGAAGGACTTTTTAAGACAGCGTAAGATCGGCCGTGTTTATCAGGACCCGTCCAAGGGGACCTGTCCTTCCATGAACATTCTGGAGAATATGTCTCTGGCAGATAATAAAGGAAAAGGTTATGGACTTACCAAAGGTGTTAATAAGGCTCGAATCGAAGAGTACAGAGAAAGTCTCAGGCAGCTTAATCTTGGACTGGAAGATAAACTCTATACAAAGGTAGGCTCTTTGTCAGGAGGACAGAGGCAGGCATTGGCTTTACTGATGTCCACGATGACTCCGATAGAATTCCTGATTCTTGATGAGCATACCGCTGCACTTGATCCCAAGACCGCAGAGATCATTATGGAGCTTACGGATAAAATTGTGCGTGAGAAGAAAGTCACGACAGTCATGGTAACTCATAATCTTCGTTATGCAGTAGAGTATGGTGATCGTATTTTGATGATGCATCAGGGCAATGCCGTACTGGATAAAGCCGGAGAAGAGAAAAAAGCCATCAGTACGGAAGAAATCATGGGAATCTTTAACCGCATCAGCGTTGAATGTGGAAACTGACAGACCCAGAAATATAACAGCAGGAGAGTGATTGCATGATCACACTAAATGACTATTTGTATTCCGGAGACACGGTTCTCAGGATTTTGCAGAAATATATGGCAGATTTGAAGAAGGAAGCTTACAAAAATCGTAATGAAATCGACCAGGTTCATTGCGATTTTCTGGCGCAGATGGAAGGAATGCTGGAACACAATGAATTCCTGACAGCCCAGTCGCAGAAGATCCGGGACTTCTATAAATACATGGCGAAAGAATACCCATATCTTTCTTTTACATTCAAAGGAAGAATTAAGTCTTTGATTCGCGCAGAGTCGAAATTCAATGGATATGTTGTGGAATATATTTATGATTATTATAATCAGCATAAAGAATATCCACCACTGGAGGAATTAAAGGAACGCCTGATATGTTTCCGGGATTTGATCGCATATCGTATTGTGGTATCGATCCCACGCTGCCATGTAAGGGATGGCGCAGACCGGGAAACAGAGGAAATCAGGTATTTATATAAAATTGCCAATGTCCTCCCTGAATTCCTGAAGGAACGGGGATTTACACCAGAACATGCAAAAGGCGTGAAAGAGAGTACTTCTCCCCTGCTTATGGATTCGGTACGACCGTACTACAGAGATTATATTACAGGGGAATGTGCAGACGGTTATCGTTCCCTTCATATTACCTTTTATGATAACAGTGCCGGATGCTATGTGGAGATGCAGCTTCGCACAAAAGAGATGGATGATGAGGCGGAGATAGGTTCTGCCAATCATATTGCCTATGAGAAAAGGCAGCAGAGTGAGCGCTCCAGGAGAGATGCGATACCTGAGGGAGAATGCATTTACTTTGATGAAGCATATGAAAGAGGCATGAAGTTACAGCAATTGCAGTTGGCAGAACTGGATGTAAATATGTTTGGAGCAATTAATAACAGTCTCATTAATGATGGATGCGGGCTGTATCGGGGAAGATTGATCCTGCCTTATGAACATTTGTCCAGATTCCAGAATGATCTGATTGATTAAAAAGTTAGTCAAGCAAAATTTCTGAAAAATATACATAAAATTTTATTTTCGTCAGTTTGCTGAAAATAATAAAACACAGTATGTTCGGTTGATATTTTATGTAACAGGGGATATAATAAGGTTAATCTGAAATGTGCGATAACTCTTGTTATTTTGAACCTACATCACTTTAAACGGGATTCCTATTATTACCTGATTGATGTCAAGCCCCCCATTATGGTCAGGGGAAGGCAGAGAGAAAGGTTGCGGTCGCCCACCTAGCAGCTAGCTAGGAGTCAAAATACAGGAGCCGGCATTTTGGGGAAACGAAAGAAAAAAGCAGCCTTCACGGGCTGCTTTTTTTGCTGGAAGAAAGGCTTGTACATATTCATTCATCAAACAGGAGTGTGCTAAAATGACAAAACATTTGTGTAGCAGGTTATGTGTCGTTTTACTTTGGATCATACTGTCACTGGGAATTTACCAGTGTAGTGTGCAGGATACAGAACAGCAGCCAGAGCAGGAAACAGAAGATCCCGGACAGACAGTGACCCTCATGATGGATGATAAGATCAGAGTCCTTATTAAGACAGGAAACTATGAGAAAGTGTATCATGAAAAGATAGTGATAAAAGGTCAGAGAGGACTGTACATAGAGACCAGACAAAGCCTTCAGGAACTTTCTCCAGACGAGGAATTTACGATCACATCCAATGAATGGAAACAAGGTTCTATTACAATATACCCCAAAGCAGATGGCAGAATTGAACTCTCAAATGTGGGGCGAAGTGAGACAGTTAGCTACAGGGGTAGTATGATTTGTTATGGAACTCCACAGGGGCTAGTGCTTGTAAATGAATTGCCAGTCGAGGAATATCTCTATGGTGTGGTTCCAAGTGAAATGCCTTCTTCCTACCCATTAGAAGCATTGAAAGCACAGGCAGTCAGTGCCAGAACCTATGCCTTTTATCAGAAACAGTCCTATGCTTATCCCGAGTGGAAGGCGCATGTGGATGACAGCACTGCCTATCAGGTGTATCAGAATATTTCGGAGCAGGATGCAGTGGATCAGGCAGTAGATGAGACGAAAGGGCTGGTTATGACATACAATGATGATCTGATAGAGAGCTTCTACTATAGTACTTCCTGGGGGTATAGTTCTGGATATGATACATGGCGTGAAGGAG
>CAYRAW010000322.1:0-3241 GCA_964422225.1 uncultured Roseburia sp. | reverse complement strand
GGTAGAAAGCAGAGAACGGAATTGTCCATTATCTTCAAAAGGAATGCGGCTGATAGGAGAGATTACGATAGGATAAGCACCAGCAGCGCGTATTTCACCAATATACCTGCGAAGATTATTGATATATCCGCCAAAGGCGGCCAGATTGCGGCGTTTCTGATCATTATGTCCAAATTGGAGCACAACGATATCTTTTGGACGAATATGCTGCAGGATAATATTCCAATGTCCATCATCTCTAAAACAATTGGTCGTCATACCGGAATGTGCCTGGTTACAAATGGCTAAAGTAGGAAAATACTGTGCTAACATCTGAGCCCATCCACCGCAGCTTCCATATGGATAATATGGATAAAGGGCGTTCTGGTCGGTGAGAGTGGAGTCTCCGGCTATATAGAGTACAGGAGCATCGGCTTCTGTAACCGATATTTGAGAAACCGATGCATTTTCACCGCACCAGCTAAGATAAATTGCTTTTTCAGCAACAGGAATGCTGGTCATGGCAGGAATGTACGGTGCAACATAGGTCATAAAAGAAAGCTGCCTGCTGGTATGAGCAGCTAAATTGATATTTTCAGCAATCAGATTGCGCCTGCCGCAAAATACTTTCATATTGTGAATGGGTTGGTCATTTGCGGTAATTTTCAGCATGATATGGTATACACCATCATGAGGGACTGAAGTTTTGAAGACAAGAACAGCGCGTTTGTCCGTAGTTGCAACACAGTTGGCGGAGGTGGAAGCAAAGGAATAAACGGAATCTTTTGCAGAATCGCGAAGATTCCAGCCACCCAGATAAATTGCCTTTTCAGATTGTGTTTTGCCCTTTATATGAAGAGGATCAACGAATCCGTAACCTTTTTCTTCTTTATAATAAGTCTGACCTGTGATCTGGTCAGTTCCAAATTGGTAAATCATTTGAATTCCCCCCTGATATTTTATTGGATAATGTTATTGTATCACGTTGATTTTTGTGAATTCAACGCAAAAAAGAACAGAAGGTATGCATATGTGGTCAAAAGAAGTATAGGGGAAGGCATTGTCAAAACAGTAATTTTGTGTTTTCATTAGATATGAGAAAATGACAAAGGAGATAGAGAACATGCCAGTATTTGATTTTAGCAATTCATCGAATGAAAATACACAACCAGTGTGTACCTATACAACTTTTATGAGTAATGCCAAGGAAAAGACAGCACAGGAGCCGATCCTTGTTCTGGACAATTCCAAAAGACAATGGGCTCATCATGCAATGGGCAAGTTTACAAATCAGGTATTCCGTACTTCATTTGAATTTAAGGAAGACGGAGAGACATATGTAGCAGATATCCTGAGGGTTGATTCACGTTTTGTCAGTCTTTTGAAATGGCTGGGTGAGAATCATATCAATGTCCGCCTGTCTGGTGAAAATCAGGAAAATGGATATGCAGTATATAAAATACGTGAAACAGCTTTTGGCGGTGGTACGAAGTTATCTGCTGAGGATGGCTTCCTACAGTTCATGATCGACAGATTGTTGTCAAGCAGTGCTGCAGTTGAAGTGGAAGAGGACGAGGATG
Organism: uncultured Roseburia sp.; assembly: GCA_964422225.1. Lineage (GTDB taxonomy): Bacteria > Bacillota > Clostridia > Lachnospirales > Lachnospiraceae > COE1. Next base: position 1,682 of record CAYRAW010000322.1, on the reverse strand, counting down.
CTGATGAGTCGGGAGATAATATGAAGCTCACCAGTTTACAGAGTATTTCAGACTTTATGACCTGTGCAGGAAGAACATTGCCGGATAATATCAGATTGTGGGCAAGAAGGAATCTGGCAGTGGCACGTTCTCAGGAAGTATCCCCGGAAGAGAGACGCCATGCACAGCGTGCATTATCCATTATGATGAATGTACAGTGGAAGAGCAATTATTTTGAAGCAATTGATCCTGTGGAGGCACGTAAAATCCTTGATGAAGAGCTTTATGGGATGGAACGTGTAAAGCAGCGTATTATGGAGACTATTATACAGATCAATCGTACGCATACACTTCCTGCTTATGGTATCCTTCTGGTTGGACCTGCGGGTACTGGTAAATCCCAGATCGCATATGCAGTTGCCAGAATCCTTAAATTACCATGGACAACGCTTGACATGAGTTCCATTAACGATCCTGAGCAGTTGACCGGAAGCTCCAGAATCTATGCCAATGCAAAGCCGGGTATTATTATGGAAGCTTTTTCCATGGCGGGTGAATCCAATCTGGTATTTATCATTAACGAACTGGACAAGGCAGCATCAGGAAAAGGCAATGGAAATCCGGCGGATGTATTGTTGACCTTGTTGGATAACCTTGGGTTTACGGATAATTATATGGAATGTATGGTGCCTACAGTGGGAGTATATCCAATTGCTACAGCAAATAACAAAGAGCAGATCAGTGCACCTTTAATGTCCCGATTTGCAGTAATAGACATTCCTGACTATACAGCAGAGGAAAAGAAAATCATCTTCTCAAAGTTTGCCCTACCTAAGGTACTTAAACGTATTGGACTGAAAAGTACAGAATGTGTCATTACCGATGCGGGGCTGGATGCAATTGTAGAGCAGTTTGCCAATACCTCGGGTATTCGCGATCTGGAACAGGCGGCAGAACATCTGGCTGCAAATGCACTTTATCAGATAGAAGTCGATCATGTATCGCAGGTAGTATTTGATGCAGAACAAGTGAAGAAACTGTTTGCATAGAATACAAGGATGCAGAGTAGAGCATAAAACAATCAATTATATTGAAGTTACGGTATAATTGGTTTGGGGCACTACTCTGTATTTTTTTAATTGAGAAGAAACTTTATTCTGAGTTGGAGCCGGTTCAAAAGCATAATAATCACAGGACTGTATATTCAGAATCGCCGGGCGGCATCTCCAACAGGGAGCCCAGCGTGAGTATATTTCAGCAACATCCTGATAACCTGAAAAAGCAAGCATTTTTCTTTCACAGCACCCATAGGTATTTCCTATTTCTTTGTTATTCAGGGAATGATTGCTTATGTCGTTTTGAAATTCCTCATAAAAAGGAATGTATTTGGAAGGATCTTCTGATCCATTATCAAGGATTTCAGTATAGCGTCTTGCAGGAGAATTATGATATAAGTAGCACCAGTCAAAATAAAAGCCGGAATTTCTGGGATTTTGCACGACAACATGTTTTGCCGGATCAGCAAGGATGTTTTCCATAATATTTTTGACCAGAGTTTCCAAGGCAGTTAATTGTCCCGCTTTGCCGGAAGAACAATTTGAAGTTAATTCTTTGACACCTCCGCTTAAGGCAAAGTATCGTTTGCCACTGCGGGTTATAAGCAGGGCGTAGCATGAAGTTCCCTGTTCATTGTCTCCATATGC
>CAYRAW010000321.1:0-3261 GCA_964422225.1 uncultured Roseburia sp. | reverse complement strand
TGTTGAATATGAAAATCTTTCAAACGGAATATGATAAAAATTACATATATAACTATAAACTCCTGAATTTCTGTCAGCTTTTGATCCCCAACTACTCATTACCCACAGTTTTTCTTCCCATTTTATCTGTTCTTGAACTTTCATAAAATTAAAGAATTCCGGTATTCTTTTTTTTAAATTTTCTGCCAGAATCTTATTATGACAAGTAAATACTATTTTTACTTCTTCATTTTGTGTATATATTTCCTTAATTTTATGCAGCAGAAGTTCAGTCTTTCCAGTACCTGCTAATCCCTGAATCGTAATTCTTTTCTCATGTGGTTCATCATAAATAAACCTGGTCTGATCACCATCAAACAAAATGATCTTACGCTTAATTTTTTCTAATATAGTTTCCGGATAATCTATGCCTGTCTTTTTTAAGTCGTTAATACTTCCAGTAAGAAGCGAAATCAAAAATTCACCTTTTCTGCTCTCTTCCTTATTCGGCAATTTAATTTTTTCTAATAATTGTTCCAATGGCGTATCTTTTATTCGTGAATACCTCATTTTGTCAACAAATTTTTTTCGCCATTTACCAGATCTCCCCAACACCTGCAAATAATCATATTTGTCTGAAATATGACCTGTATCGTCTACAAATTCATCTACATACTCATCAAAATCCTCTGCATTTTCACCATAATCCAAAAAAAGCAGTCTATGCTTGGGAATCAAGATGACTACTGCCTTATCATAATCATAGAAATATTTTTTATCGCCTAATGGCCTCTTTAAAATATATACAGAATTCCCTGTTTCATTTGCTTCTGCATATTCCCTCAATTTTTCAAAAAATCCGTCTATCTCCGTAGGATTATCAAAACCTTTATAAAATAAACTTTTATCACTCATTTCCTGACTTCCTCTCAACCATCCTCACTTCCAACTCCATGTCTAATGCAACAGCTAATTTTACCAACACTTCAATGGTTGGCACATACTTACCCCCCTCAATTCGTACAATATTTGTTCGCTTCATTCCTGTACGTTCTGCCATCTCATACTGTGTAATTCCTCTTTCTTTTCTTAATGAAATATAGGATTCTAATATTTGATTTTTCACACGTTTTTTTTCATTCTCGACCAAAATAGCATAATTGTCTTCCTGAATATTATAATCCATGTTATCACCTTCGTTGTGGTTTTCAAAAGTATCATTATTGATACTTTTTTTAGTTTAACACATATAAAACATCCTGTCAAATTTCTTCATATACTGTTTACCGCATTTAGTAAAACTCATTTTCATACCCATGCTGCCTGCTCACTTCATTTACTAAAAATCTTTACTCAACAGAAAGTCTGCAATATGCATGGTTTTAATTCCTTCATAATTTCCACTCACAAATTCATCTGTCCTCAAAACATATTTAGGATAATTATCCTTTATCTCCAATAGGCGTTCATACTCTCGTTTCTCTGTCTTTTCAGAATGAATCTCCTGTGTTACCTGCACATACAGTTTTTCTCCCTGTCGGCTGGCAACAAAATCGACCTCTCCGTCTGCCGTTTTACCTATATAAACCTTATATCCTCGCCTGCATAATTCCAAATATACAACATTTTCCAGGCTCGATGCTACACTATCAGGTCCATACCCTAATACAGAATAGCGCAAAGAGGTATCTGCAAGATAAAATTTCTCCTGCGTCTTGAGAATTTCTTTTCCCTGCAGATCATATCTGGAACACCGATGCAAAATATAAGCTTTTTCGAGTTTCTCAAGATAGCTGTATACAGTCTCATTATCAATAGAACGTTTCTCAGACTTTAAATAATCAGAAATGGACTTTGCCGAGAAAGTATTACCCACATTTGAAAAAGTATATTTTACAACTCGTTCCAGCTGATCCACTTTACGAATTTGATTTCTTTTTACGATATCTGAGAAAATGGTCGAATTATAAATATCACGTACAATTGTGTAAACTTCATCCTGAGAATATGCTCTCAAATGTGTTGCCGGAAAACCACCTAAACGGACATAATCCGCAAGCTCCTGATGTGGATTTTTTACCTCTGTTACTTCTCTTCTAAAAGCAAGATATTCTTCAAAAGAAAGTGGATATACCTGAAAGGAAACATATCTCCCTGTAAGATATGTAGCGATTTCTGAGGACATCATACGGGAATTGGAACCGGTAACATATATGTCCACATCATATTCGCCCAAAAAAGAATTTACGACTTTCTCCCATCCACTTATTTCCTGAACTTCATCCAAAAAAAGATATGTTCTGCCCTGATCACTCAATCCTGCTTTTATCGTCTCAAACATCTGCTTTGCAGTCATATCTTCATATTCCATAGAATCAAACCGCATTGAGATAATATTTTCCTTTGGAATGTGCCTCTCATTTTCAAGCTTTTCCATGATCATCTTCATAATTGTGGATTTTCCCGATCTCCGAATCCCTGTAAGCACTTTTACAAAAGGAGTATCCACATATGTCATGATCTTATCCATGTAAAGTGGTCTATTGATCATATAAATCGCCTCCGCAATTATATTGTACCCCGATTATTATGCATTATCAATAATGTTTTGCGGTTATAACCATAAAAAATATGGATTTACATACTTACAATTACAACAGCGTCAACTGTTGAAACTGCTTTTCTTCTCCTACAATATCAATAAACTCTTCCAAATCACTTTGTGTTTTTATAACTTTTGCTTTCCCTGAATTCTCCAGTAACAAATTACCCTTTGATAACTCTATCATCTTATGGTAATAGCATGCCAGCCTCTTATGCTGTCTCATTGCAAACTCAGCTGTATGCATGGTTCCACTATTTTCATCTGCTTCTATAATCATGATGCCCTGACTAATTTCACTCTGAACTTTATCACGCTCGACATATCTATATTTTTGAATACTGCTGCCCACTGGATATTCACTAATCATGCAACCGCCCTTCTCCAGTATCTGTTCTGCCAGTCTGTAATTCGAACGTGGCTGCACCTGTTCAAGTCCGCACGGCATAACTGCAATACATTTTCCGCCTTCTGACAAAGCGCCTTTTATAGCTTCTGCATCACATCCAAGTGCAAGACCATTTACCAGAGTAATTTTTCTTTTTGCTAAAATACACCCTGTTTCATATGCCAATTTACGACCTTTGTCCGATATTTTTCTGGTACCAATTACTACAATATTTTTTGTTGCATTAATAAGGCTAATATCGCCCTTATAATATATCACTGAATTATTGCTC
>CAYRAW010000320.1:0-3262 GCA_964422225.1 uncultured Roseburia sp. | reverse complement strand
ACTGTATAATCAGAAATATAGATAAATATTCAGTTTATCAATAATAATTACAGACAATAATATTTTGATGTGTAGGAGGTTTTTTTATGAAAAAGAAAAAGATTATGGCATTACTTGTGGCTATGTCAGTAGCGGCAGCATTACCGTCTGTGTTTGCGGACCCAATGGTAGTATATGCGAGTGCCAACGGCAGTAATAAAGACAATCAAGACTCAAACTATACTCCTAGTGTGGCTGAGGGGTCTACCGTGGAAAAAAATACAGGTAGAGTAGGCACTAACTACGGAGAAATTGTAGACAATCAAGGAACAGTTGATTATAATTATGAGAATTCTGGGAAAATTGAGTCAAATAACGGAACAGTTGATTTCAATGGCGGGACAGTTGGTATCAATAACGGAACAGTTGCAGCCAATCATATATGGGGAGAAGTTACAACTAATGCCAATAACGGAACAGTTACAAACAATCAAGGTAAGGTAAGTACCAATAACGGAACAGTTACTACTAATGCCACTGAAGGGACAGTTGAAACCAATAACGGAACTGTTACAAACAATATAGGTAAAGTAAGTACCAATAACGGAACAGTTACTACTAATAACCAAACAGTTGAAACCAATGACGGAACAGTAGAAACCAATTATGGAGTGGTTGAAACCAATAACGGAACAGTAAAAATCAATGAAGTAACTGGTCTTGTGAGAATGAAATTTGACGGAACTAGTGATGAAGCAACGATTGCAGCTAAAGTGAAAAGTGCAGTAGAAAAAAACTTAGGTATGGTGGATGTACAACTAGACGGTCAGGATGTAAGTCAAGTTTATTATGGAGTTTCCTTTACAGGTAATTCCGAGGATTCTGCACTCTACCTTGACAGTATAAAGAAAGGAGAAACTTATACTTTTAAGCTTCCTTCGGGCTACGGTGTAGAAGGAAATGTGAAATTATCAAAAGACAACCCCTTTGCTTGGAGTGATGCTGAATATGTAGCGGAATCCGAAGGTAATTATTATATCATCAAAGAGGGTGATAAGATCATAGTAAATGGTATTATCCAGTTTGAAGGAAAATGGTACAAGATATCTTCATCCGGGTCTACAGGTGAAGTCACGGTAGAAGAAGTCACGGTAGAAGAAGTTACGTCGGCAGCTCCTGCAAGGAAGTTTATGTCAAATAATGCAACATTGGAAATCAATGGCTGGAGTGACGTTGAAAGTGCAATGGATACAGATTCAGCAGTAACTGCCATTACTTCAGACGTGAAATTATTCAAGCTGGAATTATTCTCTGATGATCTGGCTGTTCCTGCAAATGTTGTGAACAGCTTTGCTGCTTCAAAGTTAGACGGTATGCATTTCTTTATTGGCAGCGGAGATGCGGTTACCTTTGTAAAGAGCGATACACTTGGAAACTATGTTGCAACAGATTTCTCACATACTGATACAGAAAATGATAAGATGAAACTGATTGATTTTACTGCACCACAGGAAATCGGAACAACAGTTCTGCTATCAACCACGGTGCCTGTAAACAACGCACCTGTTGCAGCATGGATGCTTGTTGATGATCATTATGAATTGATTGGACAATATGAATCAACTCAGACAGGCAACGTTGCCTTCCCGATCACAGCAACAGGTAAGTATGCATTAACATATTGATCAATAGACAAATAAAGAACCATTGGCTTTTGGGTCAATGGTTCTTTTGTTATGTTCTATTCTGTATAAGATTCTACTGTAATTGTATAATTGCTTGTTCCTTCTACAAGTACATTACCGTTTGTATCTTTAATAGTAACTGTCTTGCCGTTGGTATCTTCGATCAGACCATGATTGGTCAGGCCAGTCAGAGTGCTGTCACCGGTTACGATCCATGTAGATGTCTCATCGATCGTGAGGTTAGCATAGCCGCTGCCGCCATCACCGGCATTGCTTTCATCCTGTATGAATGCACCGATCAATGTACTGCCATTGGTCATGTCAAAGTCGAGGTCACTGATGCTGTCCCAGAGCACATTGCCTGTCATATCCTGATTGTCTGCCGTGAAGATACAGTCAGCGCCGTTAGCACCGCTCTGTCCCCAGCCTCTGGCATTGGAGTTGCCTGTGCATTTCAGGAAGAAATCATTACTGTCAGAATAGGTAATATCTACATCAGACAGATAGAACGTACTTTCTGTATTGGTTGTGTAGAACAGACCGCCGTTCTTGGAAGTGAGGGTACCGCCTGTCATGCTGAAAGTACTGTTTCCCACTTCGGAGTCACCGGACATACTCTGGTAGAGGATAACAGTCCAGATACAGTCGTTCTGTTCATTTTCAGGCATATCACCGGACAGGTCACAGTCTGTAAGCGTCAGTGAATTCAGACCTTCAATACATACAGCCTCAGAGCCGGTTGCTGTCAGTGTGGCATTCTGGATATCAATATCAGCAGTACAGTATACAGCAGGAGATCCGGTACCATTAGAAGTATAGCTTCCGCCATCTACAGTCATTGTACCGCCGCCTCTGTCAGAACGGATCGCAGCAGCAGATTCTCCATTCGTTTCCACAGTCAGATTAGTGGCATGCAATGTACCACCGCCAGCTACATGGATACCGCCGGAAGTATCCTGAGTTGTCTTGATCGTTGTGTCAGATACATTGGCTACACCATCTCCATAAGCGAATACGCCTGCACCACCGGCTGCATTGGTTGTAATGGTGCTGTTCGTAATATTAACAGTTCCGTCTGTTGCAAGAACAGCAGCACCTACACCATAGAAACTGGAGGAATCCCCACCCGTGCTGTCTGATGAAGTCCTGTCGATTGTTACATTGTCAAGGGATACATTAGCCTGATCAGTTACCAGAATCGCATTTTCGTCTGTACCTGTAGATGTGATATTTTCATTAGAGATAGAGGTATCTTCACTGTAAGTGTTGACTGCTTCATAGGAGGTAGGGGCGGATTGACCGCCGCCCATGCCTCCCATTGCTGAGAGAGTAGTAATGGTAATTGATACAGCATTACCATCTGCATCCGTTTCTACAGTTACTGTAGTTCCTTCAGACAGAGAATCTATTGTAATGGTAGAACCGGACTCATCATAAATGACAGTACTGTCAGTTAATGTGATCGTAACGGATTCTGCATTGCTATCAGGAGCTTCGCCGTCTGGCTTGTCGCCACCACCGTTGCCGTCAGGAGCTTCGCCACTAGGCTTGTCACCGCCACCGTTACCATCAGGAGCTTCGCCATCTGGTTTATCGCC
>CAYRAW010000319.1:0-3273 GCA_964422225.1 uncultured Roseburia sp. | reverse complement strand
AATGAATGACAGGAATGAGAAGGATCATGACAGAGTGATGCATGCAATTCTGGATTACCAGAATGCTGCTAAAATCCCCTGCATATTGACATTTACAAGGAATGTGCAGCAGCTTGAAGAATACGGATTCGGAATGATATCCCAGCAAATGGAATATCGAGTAAATGATCTGATCATAAAGAATGATGCCCTGATACAGGCACGGATCAGGGGAAGTACAGAACTGGTTCCTTCCTATGTGAAATTAGCAGCACTTAGAAAAGATAATCTGATGAATCTCGCATATTTTGCCAATTCGGTTCTGAGCAGAAACTATGGATTTTTCATGATACGGAGTGCCGTCTATTTTGAAAAATTATTATTGGAAATGGAAAACAGAGGCGGCGGTGTCTATCAGATCATGGAATATGGTAAGATGTTGGGATATCTTGCAATAGATAGTGATGGACGAGTAAGTGAAGCTCTGTTTGAGAATGATTTTGACAGGGAACGTTATCTGCTCAGACAAAGTAAAGATAAAGTAGCTGTCATGGCGAGAATCACCAACATGGAACAAATGCTCATGCATGTGGCAAGCAAAGGAAATGTCAGAATTGCTCTTTCACTAAAAGATGAAATATATGAACAGAATAATGGATTGTTTATATGGTATCTGGATGAAAAGGGCAGTCGTCTGGAACGTGTGGAACAAAGTGCACGGAATCTGTTTCATCCTGAGTTGTCCATCACCGCAGCACAGATGGTTTCTTTTATTTTTGGACAAGGCAAGTTGAAAGAAAGTTTGAAATTTGATAGTATATACTTATTGGAACCGGTTTTTGTAAATGAAACCGAGGTATAAGGAGGAAATTTATGTCATTAATTACAACACCACATATTAACGCTGAAGCAGATGCTTTTGGCAAAACAGTATTGATGCCGGGAGATCCGCTGCGTTCTAAATTTATAGCAGAAAATTATCTGGAGAATGCCCAGCTTGTAAATAATATCAGAGGAATCCAGGGATATACAGGTACTTATAAGGGAACCAAAGTCAGTGTGATGGCAAGTGGTATGGGAATGCCGACCATTGGAATCTATTCTTATGAACTGTTCCAGTTCTTTGGCGTAGATAATATTATGAGAATTGGCTCTACAGGTGCTTTACAGGAGGATGTAAAAGTAAGAGATATCATAATTGGTATGGGAGCCTGCACCAATTCCAATTATGCAAGCCAGTATGGACTTGCAGGAACCTTTGCACCAATCGCAAGTTATCCTCTTATGAAAGAAGCAATTAAACAGGCAGAGCAGTTACATGCTTCCTATCATGTTGGTAATGTTCTTTCTTCCGATACATTTTATTCAGATGATAAGACTGCAACAGCAGGATGGCAGAAGATGGGTGTATTATGTGTGGAAATGGAAGCAGCAGCATTGTATATGAATGCAGCCAGAACAGGTAAGAATGCTCTTGCGATCCTGACGGTATCTGATCATATGATCACAGGAGAGGAAACAACGGCTGAAGAAAGACAGAATTCCTTTACACAGATGATGGAGATCGCTTTGAACACAGCGGTAGAATTAGAACATACGAAATAGGCGTTGACAAATTCAGTTTTTTTGCATATCCTATACTAAGAAGTTATTCCTATGAAATAAATACGTAAAGGCATGGAACGAAAGAGTAAGTGATCTTAAGCGTACAGAGAAAGGATGTCATTGGTTGAGAGCATCCTTGTGCAGAGGGTTGCCCAAGTGCATTCGGGAGCTGATTTTGTGAAGCAGCGAGGCTGTTAGCAGGATACGTATTGCGCACGTTACGCGCATGAGTGTTGGATATATGTATCCTTTAATAGAGTGGAACCGCGGATAAATTCGTCTCTTGATGAGTTTATTCGCGGTATTTTAGTGTGAAAAGTAGAAGAAAGCATGGTGATAGGGATGGGATTTTTGAAAAACATCAAAAATGAGATCAGAGTGATTCGGGAGAGAGATCCGGCAATTCATTCGGATATGGAAGTTTTTCTTTACCCTAGCTTTAAGGTAATGATGCATTATCGAATTGCACATAAATTATATGAAAAAGGTCACTATTTCCTGGCAAGGTGGGTTTCACAGCGTGGTGTGCGCAAGACAGGGATTGAAATACATCCGGGTGCACAGATTGGTGAAAATTTCTTTATTGATCATGGAAATGGTGTTATTATAGGAGAAACTGCAATTGTGGGAAATAATGTTACCCTGTATCAGGGAGTAACATTAGGTGGTACTGGTAAAGAACATGGGAAGAGACACCCGACCATCGGAGATAATGTTATGATCAGTGCAGGTGCCAAGGTACTTGGATCATTTACCATAGGAGAAAATTCCAAGATCGGTGCCGGCAGCGTGGTACTGGAGGCAGTTCCGCCTAACTGTACAGTAGTTGGTGTACCAGGCAGGATTGTAAAAAGAAATAATCAGAAACTGGTAAGAGAAGACATGGATCAGGTCGATCTTCCAGATCCGGTAAACGAAGATATTAAGGCGCTGCAGCATGCTAATTCTGAAATGACCAATCGGATCATTGAATTGGAGCAGGAGATCAAACAGCTTAGAAAGCATCAGGCAGAATAGTTATATAAAGGAGATTTTACAGAGATGGAAAACAAATTATCATTTTATAATACGCTTACGAGAAAAGTAGAACAGTTTATACCGAATGTGGATGGAAAGGTTGCCATGTATACATGTGGACCTACAGTATATCATTATGCACATATCGGTAATCTCAGAAGTTATATCATGGAAGACATTCTGGAGAAGACTTTACGCTACATTGGTTATGATGTGAAGCGTGTTATGAATATTACTGATGTAGGACATTTATCCAGTGATGCAGATACTGGTGAGGATAAAATGTTAAAGGGTGCCAAAAGAGAACATAAGACAGTTATGGAAATTGCAAAGTTCTATACAGATGCCTTTTTCTCAGATTGTGGCAAGCTTAATATCAAGACTCCGGATGTAGTAGAACCGGCTACGAACTGTATTCCTGAATTTATCCACATGATCACTGTCCTTCTGGAAAAAGGATATGCGTATGAAGCAGGTGGAAATATTTATTTTGATACTTCCAAATTAAAAGATTACTATGTATTTTCCAGCCAGAGTGAGAAGGAACTGATGGTTGGTGTACGTGATGATGTAGACGAAGATGAGAACAAGAAGAATAAAAGTGACTTTGTACTCTGGTTCACAAAGTCTAAATTCGATTCCCAGGAATTAAAATGGGATAGCCCATGGGGT
>CAYRAW010000318.1:0-3319 GCA_964422225.1 uncultured Roseburia sp. | reverse complement strand
CACCCGATAAGCCACAATACCGTTTTGTTTCACAGAATGGTTCCTTAATGGAAGTTCTTATACAGACAGGAGTGAATGCAAATGTTGACCAGAGATGATTTCCTGTCACTTAATTTTGTTAAAAAGGAAGATTACAGTGGAAGTTATAAGGGAATGCGTTATCTGCTGCATCAGGCGGAAGTGGAGGAAGAGAAAAAACTGCAGATTTATCTGTGGCCGGAACCCTTTTGTTTTGATGTGACACCGGATGAACAAAAGATATCAGAGATGTTTCCTTTTAATGAAGATGGGATGAAACAGGGGATTGACTGGATGAACAGTCAGTATGAATCAATACGAAAGAAATAGATATGAAAAAACAACCCACATGACGGTATGGGTTGTTTTTTATACTCTATATTCAAGAATTAAGCCATCTGGTTTACAGCCTTGGATAAACGAGAAACTTTTCTGGAAGCGTAGTTCTTGTGATATACGCCCTTGGAAGTAGCCTTATCAATAACGCTGGTAGCGTTTAATAAAGCAGCTGCTGCAGCTTCCTTATCGTTAGCTTCGATTGCTGTATAAACTTTCTTAATAGCAGTCTTAACACCAGACTTGATAGCCTTGTTTCTGTCAGCCTTTGTTCTGTTTACAAGAATTCTCTTCTTTGCAGATTTGATGTTTGCCATGCTTAACACCTCCATTCGTGAATTGCTGTATCATAGTTTGTTCCATTAAATCCGGACACGGACGCTCTAATGTAAACATACTCAAATATTGTAATTTATGGAACCTTTTCTGTCAATACATATTTCAAAAAAAAGTGGGAAAATACTAAATATTATAATATATTACAGGAAAGGTTGGAAACATATGCAGCAATTTCAGGTCAGAACGGATTTGGCATTAGAAGCGACAGAGAGCGTCAGAAAGCAGGAAGCAGGAGAAATCCGTGGCGTTGTCATGGAAGAGTATGATGTGCTGGAGGATGTGCATATCACAAAAGTGGTCGTAAAAAGCAAAAATGCGCAGAAAAGTCTCGGAAAACCTATTGGCACATATATTACTTTGGAAGCTGCTTCATTACAGGAAAATGATGAAGATTATCACCGGGAGATATCCGAGGAACTTGCTAAGCAGTTACAGGGCATTTTACCGGATATTACAGATAAAGAACAGGCGGTTCTGGTTGTAGGACTTGGTAATCGTGAGGTAACTGCGGATTCCCTGGGACCGTGCACAGTTGATAATCTTTTTATCACCAGACATATTATCAGGGAGTATGGAAGACAGGCATATCATGCAGATAAGATGCATGAAGTAAGCAGTCTGGTACCGGGAGTAATGGCAAAGACGGGAATGGAAACATCAGAAATTATCAAGGGAGTCATATCAGAGACTAAACCGGACATAGTTATAGTAATAGATGCCTTGGCGGCAAGAAGTACCAGAAGGCTGAACCGGACAATACAGATTACGGATACAGGGATACATCCGGGTTCTGGAGTGGGAAATCACAGAAACGCACTAACCAAAGAAAGCCTGGGAGTTCCTGTAATTGCAATGGGTATTCCCATGGTTGTGGATGCTGCGACTATTGTGTGTGATGCTTTGGAACAGATATCAAGGGAATCTCTGGAATATTTCAGGAATAGTGAGGACACGCAACTTCATAATATGTATGTAACGACTAAGAATATTGATGAAACGACGAAGCGATTAAGTTATACATTATCAGAGGCAATTAACATTGCACTGGATATGGAGGGGGGACAGTCAGATGAAGAGGAACATGGCTAAGGAAAAGGGGATATTGCTTGGAATGTTCATATTGTGTATGATACTGGGAATGCAGGCAATAGCAGAGATCAGAAACAGACCTGATACACTGCGAAAATGGATATATGAAGAAATTGCTCAACAGTGCAGTGAATTATGGAGTCCTGTACTGAGTTATGCAGACAGTGGATGGAAAAGAGGAGATATTGCAGAACAAGTGAGAAATTTCTTGTGGAACCAGATTCCGTTATACCAATATATTCGGGATATGGAGACTGAATCGACATGTATTCAGTCAGAACCGGTGTATGATGCAACATGGGTATTGGGCAGAATATCCTCTGATGAAACACAGGAAGACCTTCGACGTTCTGTGCAGGCAGAAAATGAGGAGGCCATGCTGTCAGAACAAGATGGAAACACAGAAAAAATAGAAAAAACACAGCAACAATCAGAAACAATAGTCGGACCGGCAACAGACTTTGTGCCGGCAGAAACCAAAACAGTTACGTATCTGCCCACACAACTTTCTGATCCAAAGTTCATTAAAGAGCAGTTTTTTACAGAAGATGCTACGACACAGATAAATCTTGAACGACTGGATATCCATAAACTGCTGGGATTTGATGCTGCCCTGAAGCAGGATGCCTCCATGCCGCAGATTCTGATCTATCATACACATTCGCAGGAGGGATATGCGGATTCCATACCAACTGATGCATCAACGACCATTATGGGGGTAGGAGAATATCTGAGTGCATTACTAAGAAATGAATATGGATATCACGTGCTTCACCATATGGGGCAATATGATGTGGAAAGCAGGGATTATGCCTATTCTAATGCTGCAGTGGGTTTGGAAACGGTATTGGCAGAGAACCCGTCCATAGAGGTCATTATTGATCTTCATCGTGATGAGATGAGGGAAGATGTGAGGCTGGTAACAGATATTCAGGGTAAGGAAACTGCAAAGTTTATGTTTTTTAATGGATTAAGTTATACACGGGAAAGAGGAGAGATCACAACACTTCCTAATCCTTACATACAGGAAAATCTGGCATTTGCTTTTCAGATGAAACTTGCAGCAGAAGAATATTACCCGGGACTTACCAGAAAAAGTTATTTAAAAGGGTACCGTTATAATCTGCAGTATCGTCCTAAAAGCCTGCTGATAGAATTAGGGGCGCAGACCAATACTTTACAGGAGGCATTAAACGCATGTCATCCGTTGGCACATATTATTGATATGGTGCTTCGCGGAGAAATGCAGGAATAGCGGATAATCATAGACAGTAAGGGAATTTATGTGTTATAATCTATTAGATTATGGCAACCATCACAGAGTGTGTGGGCTGCATGTTTGAATATGGAGGAAGATTATGTCACATATAGACCAGAGTAAAATCAGAAATTTCTGTATTGTTGCCCATATTGATCATGGCAAATCAACTTTGGCAGATAGAATTATTGAGAAAACAGGTCTGCTGACCAGCAGAGAAATGCAGGAGCAGGTACTTGATAATATGGACCTGGAGCGTGAAAGAGGCATTACGATCAA
>CAYRAW010000317.1:0-3345 GCA_964422225.1 uncultured Roseburia sp. | reverse complement strand
TTGAAGGAGAAGAACAAGCGCCGTTTGAACCCTGATGACGATGGAATTTGGAACCGTGAGCCATAGGTCCTCTGTGCTGACCAAGTCTCTTGATTGCGCCCTGGAATCCTTTACCTTTAGAAATAGCGGATGCATCTATCTTATCACCAGCCGCAAAAATGTCAGCCTTGATTTCATTTCCTAATGCATACTCTTCTGCGTTTTCAAATTTAAACTCTCTTAAATATCTCTTGGAAGAAACGCCTGCCTTTTCGAAGTGTCCCTTCAGAGCCTTGTTAACGCCGTGTCTGTGGATAACTTCTTTCTTACCACTCTTATCTTTGTTAACAATCTTGTCTTTCTTGTCTACAAAGCCAACCTGTACTGCCTTGTATCCATCATTTTCTACTGTCTTGACCTGTGTTACTACGCAAGGTCCAGCCTGAAGTACGGTAACCGGAATCAGTGTTCCGTCTTCATTGAAGATTTGAGTCATTCCGACTTTAGTAGCTAAAATAGCCTTCTTCATTTCTTTACCTCCATTTGTTCTACAGCGGAACGGATTACCCGTTCATACTAGTAGGGGTCTTATTTGTTTTTCATTTTGATATCGATATAAACACCAGCCGGCATCTCTAATCTCTGTAAAGCATCTACAGTCTTAGGTGTCGGTGCGATGATATCAATCAGTCTCTTATGAGTTCTCTGTTCGAACTGCTCTCTGGAATCCTTATACTTGTGTACGGCTCTCAGAATTGTTACAACTTCCTTCTTTGTAGGAAGAGGTACCGGTCCACTCACCTGTGAACCATTTTTCTTTACTGTTTCGATAATTTTTTTGGCAGATGCATCAACTAACTGATGATCGTAAGCTTTTAATGTAATTCTCATTACCTGACTTGCCATAAAAAAAGTCGCCTCCTTTTCGCACTTTTCATTTCTAAGTACGACAAGCGGTGACTGTACACTCTGCCGTGTGTGTCATGCATTTCACACCATCAAAGGCGCACTCCTTACCAATCAAGAAGTTTACATTCTTCACATCGTCTCTACCTATTGTATTCGGTAGGCATTCTAACCTTGTACAGTGACTTGTCGCCAGTTTCCTAACTTGACATTCGCTCCGCGGAAAACCTACCATATTAATAGTAGCAACCTCACGTTTCATCGCTATCATGTCACAGCAATTGATAGTATAACGTATCCTACTATATTTTGCAAGTATTTTTTTAAATTTTTAAATATTTTTTTGTTTTTTCTTTTCGCATGCATTTTCATCATATTATATATAGAAGAAACTCTTTCTCTGCATTCTCCTCACATCTCTTTTATGTGTTGTTTCATCTTTCTCTCCATGCTATAATCTATTTAATATTATTATGCCAAGGCATATATTCTACAAAATCTATAAGTCATGGTTATTAGTATGGAGGATTATTAAATATGTGGATAGCCAATCAATGGAAAGATTATGAAGTAATTGACACCTCAACAGGAGAAAAACTGGAGCGTTGGGGTGATTATATATTAGTCAGACCTGATCCTCAGGTCATATGGAATACGCCGAAAAATGACACTCGCTGGCGCAAGAAGAACGGACATTATCACAGAAGTGCCAAAGGTGGTGGAGAATGGGAATTCTGGAATTTGCCGGAAGAATGGAGCATTGATTATAAAGAGCTCACTTTTCATCTGAAGCCTTTCAGTTTCAAACATACCGGTCTGTTCCCGGAGCAGGCAGTTAACTGGGATTGGTTCTCTCAACTGATTCAAAATGCCGGACGCCCTGTAAAAGTTCTGAACTTATTTGCCTATACCGGCGGCGCTACCTTAAGCGCAGCCAAAGCCGGCGCCAATGTAACTCATGTTGATGCATCAAAGGGAATGGTCGCCTGGGCAAAGGAGAATGCCGTTGCTTCCGGTCTTAAGGACGCTCCTATCCGCTGGCTTGTAGATGACTGTGTAAAGTTCGTAGAAAGGGAAATTCGCCGTGGCAATACTTATGATGCCATTATCATGGACCCTCCTTCTTATGGTCGCGGTCCCAAAGGTGAGATCTGGAAGATTGAAGATTCCATTTATCCTTTTATAGAGTTGACAACTCAGATTTTATCTGACAATCCATTGTTCTATCTCGTCAACTCCTACACCACTGGTCTTCAGCCCGCTGTTCTTACCTATATGATGCAGACTGCTCTTGTACCACGTTTCGGCGGTCATATCGAAGCTTCTGAAATCGGATTGCCTGTTACATCCAATAATCTGGTTCTGCCATGTGGTGCCAGTGGAAGATGGACTCGTAATTAATAAACAATATACTACAAAAGGCGGATCTCACTGATCCGCCTTTCTTCTATATTAAATATCGATTTAATAATATGATGCTGAATTCATAATTCCTGCAAAAGCAGCTCCACCAATTACCATGAACAGAATAGAGATTACAATTCCGATCAAAGCCCATACAAGAGCTGCCTTAAAATAATTGGATTTACTCTTCTTACCATTTCCAAATGCCCAAACGAACATCATAACAATATTAACACAAGGAATCATCATGATCAACATTGTGATCATCCATTCACCAAATGTTACCGGTTCCTCAAGTTCATTAGTTGGATTCTGATAAGATGTCTGTTGATATGGTGCCTGCTGATACGGCTGCTGCTGATACGGTTGCTGTTGGAACTGCTGCTGTTCTGACTGCTGCTGATCCTGATTGTACATGTTGTTATTATCCATGTTTTTCCCTCCACTTATAAGAAATCCTTATAGTTATACCATTCTTTGCACTTAAAACTATAAGTTATAGACTCATTCTATCACAATTTCTGCATATATTGCAACAAATTGCGATAAAATGTGCTATATTTTGAGAGTACATTCTTCCTATAGAATGTCATTGGTGGAGTACTGGGAAATTGAGTTATCATCCTGTATAAATAAATCGCAAATGTAATGATACATACAACTGCAAGCATCCGCATAATCCATTTACTATTTCGCCCAAGAATATACCTCTTGATCACCCAAAAAGCAAACCACAACAACCAAAAGAAAGCCGACGGATTGAGGTTCATCGCTCTTGCAAACTGCCCTGTCAGGATACAATACATTGCCCTGGTCATACCACATCCGGCGCAGGGAAATCCTGTCATGATCAACAATGGACAAAATGCATGAAAAATACTTCTGACTACTACGCTGTAAATCAGAAATGCAATTACTCCTATATAATAATTTTTTACATCTGTCCAAATACGTTTCCCTATTTCTTTCATCCCACTTCCATCACTTTGCATACTTTGTCATTTACTATTGCTATTAGCATAACATTTTTTTATTTCATATACAACTAAAAGGGCT
>CAYRAW010000316.1:0-3346 GCA_964422225.1 uncultured Roseburia sp. | reverse complement strand
AAGTTTTTGATCGCTGATGAACCGGTATCTGCATTGGACGTTACGATACAGGCACAGATCATCAGACTTCTGCTGAAACTTCATCAGGAAATGGGAATTTCAATTCTTTTTATTTCTCATGATCTCAGAGTCGTTTATCAGATGTGTGACCGTGTTATGATCATGCGAAATGGCGAGATTCTGGAACAGGGTAACATTGATGAAATTTATGATCATCCAAAGACTGACTATACAAAGCTGCTGTTAGAGGCGGCTAATATCATATAAATAAGGCAGGAAGATTATGCTGGAATGTTTTTATCCCAAGGTATACTTGGATTCTACTTATGAGATAAATTTTGAACAATATTATAAAGATGGCTACAGAGCGATTATTTTTGATATCGATAATACGCTGGTACCTCATGGAGCGCCCGCTGATGAACGGGCGATTGCATTATTTAAGAGACTGCATCAATTGGGATATCAGACACTGATGCTTTCGAATAACAAGGAACCACGGGTGAAAATGTTCTGTGATGCGGTGGATGCAGAATATATCTACAAAGCGGGTAAGCCTGATCCTGCCAAATATCTGGAAGCAATGAAGCGGATGGGATCAGATGTCGGTAATACATTGTTTGTTGGTGATCAGATATTTACGGATGTCTGGGGAGCTAACAGGGCAGGAATTTATTCTATTCTGGTAAAACCCATTTATCCTAAGGAAGAGATTCAGATCGTCCTTAAACGTTATCTTGAAAAGATTGTTTTATTCTGGTATAAAAAGTATGTACGCAAACAACAGAAGCGGGGGTAAAACATGATAGAAATAAATGGACATACAAGAACCTGTGGATTGATCGGTAATCCGGTAGAACATACATTGTCGCCCTTGATTCACAATTATCTGGCACATAAGATGGACGAAAATATGGTCTATGTCCCTTTTTTGGTAGAAGAAGGGAGACTGGAGGATGCAGTAAAGGGAGCATTTGGTTTAAATATTCTGGGCTGTAATGTAACAGTTCCATATAAAAATGCAGTGATCCCTTATCTGGCAGAAGTAGATGAGCTGGCGGCAAAAATGGGTTCTGTGAATACATTGGTAAGGACACAGACAGGATATAAAGGTTATAATACAGATATGACAGGATTATATCGTGCCATGTGCAGTGATGGCGTTTCAATAGAAGGAGAACAGGTCGTTGTATTAGGAGCAGGTGGCGTAGGAAGAGCAGTGGCTTTTATGTGTGCAGCCAAGGGAGCAGAGAAAGTATGGCTTTTGAACCGGACATTGGATAAGGCGCGAACAGTTGCAGAAGAAGTAAATCGTGCAGAGAACAGACAGTGTGTATGTGCGCTTGCCATTGATGAATATGGGAAACTCCCTGATCAGAAATATCTGGTTATCCAGAGCACAAGTGTTGGGCTGTATCCACATGTAAATGATGCAGTTATAACAGATGATGCATTCTATCAAAAGGTAAAAGCCGGGTACGATCTGATCTACAGACCATGGGAAACACGCTTTATGAAACTGATCAAAGCTCAGGGGGCACCCGCTTACAATGGTCTTAAGATGCTGCTTTATCAGGGCGTGGAAGCGTTTGAAATGTGGAATCAGTGCAAAATAGAGGATGAAAGTGCTTACAAAGTATATGAACTTCTAAAGACAGCAGTAGTACAATAAACAGTTCAGTTGGGAAGGCATGGTATCAATATGAGAAAGAACATTATCTTGATCGGATATATGGGATGTGGCAAGACAACAGTAGGTAAGAGTCTTGCCAAACTTGAGAGTGCAATTTTCCTTGATACGGATGAACGCATAGAAGAGAAACAGGGAAGGTCGATCAGCGAGATATTTGCCAACGATTCGGAAAAAGCATTCCGGGACATGGAGACAGCATACCTTAAAGATCTGATCAGATTAAGAAGAGAAGGTATGATCGTTTCTACCGGTGGCGGTATGCCCGTGCGCATGGAGAATCGTGAGCTGTTAAGAGAATTGGGATTTGTGGTATATCTTAAAGCAGAACCGGAGACGGTGTATGAGCGTGTAAAGGATGATACCAAACGTCCCCTGCTCCAATGTGAAGATCCATTAGCTAAAATACGTGATATGATGGAACAGCGCAGAGAGGCATATGAGAGTACAGCCCATTATATATTGCAGGTCGATCAGTATAAACAACAGGAACTTGCAGAAATGATTCAGAAAAGGTATGGCGATTTATATGAAATTATTAGTTATTAACGGACCGAATCTTAATTTTCTTGGAATTCGGGAAAAAGGTATTTATGGCACGCAGGATTATCAGTATCTGGTAAATCTGATCGGTATGAAAGCACAGGAAACAGGATGTGAGATAGAAGTATGGCAGTCCAATCATGAGGGTGCGATCATAGATAAGATCCAGGAAGCATATTTTAATGGAACTGAGGGAATTATTATCAATCCTGGCGCATATACGCATTATTCTTATGCAATTCGTGATGCACTGGCAAGTATTACCGTTCCCAAAGTAGAGATTCACATTTCTGATATTACACAGAGAGAAGAGTTCCGTAAGACCTCGGTGACCAAGGAGGCATGTGACCATCAGATATATGGACATGGGCTTGACGGATACCTTATGGCAATCGACTGGGTGATAAAATTACAGGATAAGTGAAAAAACAGTTGAAATGTGACCGGTTTTGTTATAGAATGATTCATGGATTCTAAACGTGAAACGTGAAAATTTAGGAGGAAACAGTTTATGATATCAGCAGGAGATTTCAGAAATGGTATTACGATCGAATATGAGAATAGTATCTATCAGATTATCGAATTCCAGCATGTAAAACCTGGTAAGGGTGCAGCATTTGTTAGAACCAAGTTAAAGAACATCATCAGTGGTGGTGTAGTTGAGAAGACATTCAGACCTACAGAGAAATGTCCTCAGGCACGTATCGATAGAAAAGATATGCAGTATCTGTATGAAGATGGTGATTTATATTACTTCATGGATACAGAGTCCTATGATCAGGTTGGTCTTAACGCAGATAAGGTTGGCGATTCCTTAAAATTCGTTAAGGAAAATGAAATGGTTAAGGTATGTTCTCACAATGGCAACGTATTCGCAATCGAGCCTCCTTTGTTCGTAGAACTTACTATTACAGATACAGAGCCTGGTTTCAAGGGTGACACAGCTACAGGTGCTTCCAAGCCTGCTACAGTTGAGACAGGTGCTACTGTCAGTGTTCCTTTATTTGTTAACACAGGTGATGTTATTAAGATCGACACAAGAACAGGTGAATATCTGTCCAGAGTGTAACTAATTTGATACTAAAGTAAAATGAAAAGCCTTGAAATGTTGAA
>CAYRAW010000315.1:0-3384 GCA_964422225.1 uncultured Roseburia sp. | reverse complement strand
CTGACAGCGCAGGCAAAGGATATGGCAGAGCATTTCTTGCATATTATGAAAAATATGCAGAAGAAAATGGCTGCTTTGAACTTAGAATAGATACAAATGCAAAAAATGCCGTAGCACGTTCCATGTACCAGAAACACGGATATACAGAAATAGGGATTGTTCCAACTGAATTTAATGGCATTGCTGGCGTTAATCTGGTATTGCTCGAAAAATATCTTGGAAAATAGCACCAACGGAAATTTTGTTCTGAAATTGTTTATTTGTAACTTTTGCCGCAGATACTAATTATGACCAAAATACTTCCCACTAATACAAAACACCATTTTACAGCGGCAAGACTAAACATGGATGATAAAAACAGAGCAGCTATCTCTACAATATTAACTCCCATATTCATGGCAGACAGAGAGGCTGCTCTGTTTTCGTGCATGTTGAGATCATCTATCAGCTTATTTTCTCTCTCCATGATCAGATATTCTGCCACAGAGACCAGGAGAGGGGTAATACACATCACAATAATGCTGACAGCCCTGTTTTGCAGGATTCCAAGCATAACAACTGCCAGACCGGACAAAACACAAAAGGCTGTAAAAAGTCTTGTTTTTACTACTTTTTCTCCCCATGATATAATAGATTCCGCAAGCATTTCTATCAGGGAATAGGCAAGAATGATCCCAGATATCCATTCCTCTGATATACCCAGGCTGGTCAATTTTTCAACATAAAAGAAATTGATAAGAATCCATATCACACTAAAGATTGAGAGAATAAGCATAATGCTTCTGGAATTATTGTTTTTAAACAGTGCCATTATTTTACCTGTATCAAGAGACTGATTTTTGTCGCCCGTCTCACATGGACTTTTTTTACTGCATTCATCTAGTCCAATTGCAAAAATCACAGCAAAAATCCCTGATACTATAGTGGATATAAGCAAACCGTTCATATCAAAATATTGATATATGAATATATATGTAATTGTACTGATCATAAATCCAATGGTTCCATAATTCGCAGAATGCGCTGATTTTCTGGCAAAAGCTGTCTCTCCATATGTACTGTATATGTAGGCTTCACAGGTCCCAGAAGACAGACAGCCTCCTATTCCTTCCATAACAGCTTCCAGCACAAACAACCATATAGAATGAAAGACAAACGCCAGTAAAAGGACAATCCTGGATAAAAGCATGGTTATCTGTGCCGAAATAATTGATTTTTTGTAACCTATTTTATCTGTTATAAAGCCAGTTGGAATCTCTCCGGCAAAAATAGCGAGAGACAGTAAAGCTTGAAGCATAAAAAACGTTGCATTTGAAACACCTGCCTGAGTCCTGATAAGCAGTGCCACAGGTGCATAAAAGATAAGTCCATTAAAAAAACAGACTCCGTCGTAGTTATCAAATTTTTTAAACATAAAACCTCCTTATTTACCAATCAAAAAGTAAGAAAACCAGACCACAAAAGCGCAGTCTCATTTTCACCATATTGAATTAGCAAATAATCAATGTTTCATGTTGTGGATAACCTCCGAATCTGTCCTATACAAGAATTAAGTCTAGCATAGTGGCTATAATCCGTCAATTGCAATTATCCTTGAGTTTCTTATAAGAAAATTATAAAATATAAAAGGAATTATAAAATTAAAGCCAAAGGGCGTTAATTACCCTATTATAATCCATGAAAAAGGAAAAGAATAATATAATAGAAATAAAAATAAATGTAAAACTGTTAGGAGCATGAATATGGGAAGAATAGTTGCTATCGCAGGTGGCGATTTGTTATCTACAAGAAAGTTAAATCTGCATACAATTCAATTATCAAACAAAGCAAATCCCCGTGTCCTTTTTATTGGAACAGCCAGTTACGATGCAGAAGGATATATAGAAGCAATTACCAAAGAATGGACAAATCTGGGTTGTGAAGTGAAAAGTCTTTCGCTCACTTCAAAGTCCTATCGTGACAAAGAAATCGACCAGCTTCTAGCCTGGGCAGATATTATCTATGTTGGTGGCGGTGACACCATTTCTATGATGCAGACATGGAAGAAATATGGTGTAGATGAGAAACTAAGACAAATATACGAGAAAGATTCGGCAGTTCTAACAGGTATTAGTGCCGGTGCGATTTGTTGGTTTTATTGTGGTCATAGTGACAGTGAAGCCTCACATAATGAAGATGATGAAAGATACTGCTGGGCTACTGGAATGCTGGATATTTTGCATATGGCATACTGTCCACATTATAATGAGCCTGGAAGAAATACCTTTGATCAAATGATGATTGAGAAAAATATGCCTGGATTAGCAATGGAAAACGATACTGCCTTTGTGGAGAACAATGGAGATCAATATTATATAAAGAGTACTCCTACAGCAAAGGCATACGTCATTCAATACATAAATGGACTGATGGGAAAACAGGAAGTTACATATAGGTATTAGAGATTTTGCGGCACCTGTGGGTATTCTTTACGATTGACTACTGAACCACTAATAAGTTTCATAGTAACTTTAAGTCACCATTGCACTTTACTATAATAGACCTGCAAAGAGGTGACGATATTGTGAAAAATGAAATTATGGATTCCAACATACTTGAAACAATGCCGGTGGGACCGCTGTTCCTTAAAATGGCAGTTCCGGCAGTATTATCTCAACTGATAAATATTTTATACAATCTGGTAGATAAAATGTTCATTGGACATATGAATACCAGCGGTGCAGAGGCTCTTGCAGGGCTTGGAGTCACAACCCCTGTCATTTTATTTTTATCGGCATTTGCCGCGCTTGTGAGTATGGGAGGTGCGCCGAAGGCAGCCATTGCACTTGGTAAAAATGAGAAAGATACGGCAGAACGTATTATGGGAAGCTGTATGGCACTATTGCTTGTTATATCAGTTATATTGACAGTAGGTATGTTGATATGGGGAAAGGATATTCTGTTGGTATTTGGCGCCAGTAAAGAAACCATAGTGTATGCTGTAGATTATATGCGAATATACTGTCTCGGAACAATCTTTATCCGACTGTCGCTGGGACTGAATACATTTATTACTACACAGGGATTTGCAAAGATAAGTATGATAAATGTAACAATCGGTGCAGTAATAAATGTAATACTTGATCTGATTATGATTTATGGATGTAACCTTGGAATAAAGGGCGCAGCAATAGCGACAGTAATTGCACAATCTGTGTCGTGTGTATGTATTGTGAGATTTTTAGTTTCTGAAAAAAGCGCAATAAAACTAAGAAAATCATATATACGAATAGACTGGAAATTATTGCTGCCATGCATATTACTAGGGACATCTCCGGCACTTATGCAGATTACAGAGAATATGGTTGCAATCAGTTTTAATACCGTATTACAGCGTTATGGCGG
>CAYRAW010000314.1:0-3387 GCA_964422225.1 uncultured Roseburia sp. | reverse complement strand
GCAGTTATTGGTATTGTATTAGGTTTTATGGCAAAACAAATGGGATTTTAGGGAGGACAATGAAAATGAATAAAATTAACTGGGTAAGGAAGTTGACAAGCAGAAAATTCTGGACAGCGGTAGCTTCTTTTGTAAGTATGATGATCGTTGCTACAGGTGGTACAGAGAACACGGCAACACAGGTAACAGCTCTCATCATGGCAGGAGCTACAGTAGTAGCATACATCATTGGTGAGGGTCTCACGGATGCAGGTGGAGCAGCAGGAGATATTATTGACGCTACAGATTTAATCAAAGAGGATGAAGAAAATGAGTGAAGAGACAACGCAGGAAGTAATTAAGGCTATAGCATTTGGTATGGAAGATGAAGATATAGCCAATTTTGCGGAAATCACAGAAGATGAGCTCACATCGTTTAAAATTGACTATTCCGAGGAAATCACAAACAGGAAGAAAGAGATGGGGGGATTTGGACTATGAAGTTTGTCAGATTAGAACACAGTACAAAAGCAGTCCAAGCCTGCGACATTTCATACTGGCAGGGCAATGTAGATTTTAACAAAATGTATGCAGCAGGAATCCGGATCGTGATCATCCGTGCAGGTTACGGTACCACACAGGACAAAAACTTTGTATCCTACATAAATGGTGCATTGGCAGCAGGAATTGCAGTAGGAGTATATTGGTTTATGTATGCCATCAATGCGCATGGAGCTGTCGCAAATGCTAAAAAGTGTGCAGAGGTAATCTTACCATACAAGGGACAGATTACATGTGGTGTATGGGCAGACTGGGAATATGATTCAGACCGGCGCGCGGGCAAATTAACGTCGGCACAGAGATCTGCCATGGTAAATGCATTCCTTGGAATGCTGGAAGAAGATTATGAAGTTGGAATCTATTCAAATCAAGATTATATACAGTCTGGCAAATTCACAAAATCTCTGATCGCAGAATATCCGTTATGGTTTGCCCGGTACTCGATTGCTCTTGGGACATATGCAAGTAAAGGTAAAGACGGAGCAGCGTATATGTGGCAATATACATCCAGCGCATACGGTAACATGTACGGTATAAGCTCTGCCACTATAGATCTGGACAGAGCTTACTTTAGACCAGTTTATCCAGCAGAAAAGGAAACGGTATTAGATAAGGTACAAAAGGACAATGCTGTTATTAAAGCATCAGACAATCCATATCCAAAGCCGACAAGAATCATATACTATAAGCCGGGTATGTACATTATGCGTGGTGATGATATTAAGTATGTACAGTGGCATTTATGGCGCTTTGGATTGTTCCTGAATGAATATGGTATTCCAGACACAACAAAGATAGATGGAAAATGGGGACCAGACAGTCAGACAGCGTTTGAGGAGGCACAGCGCAGACTTGGACTTGAGGTTGACGGTAAATGTGGTTCGGTAAGTGTTGAAAAGTTTAATAATGTATAATTAAAAGCAGGAAGAGGGTACATATCAGCACTTTGTGATATGTACCCTTTTTTTATATAATAGGATATTTCGCTGGAGTTAAAAACATAATTTCTGCTATAAGAATAATAAGGGCATGTGAAAAAACTTTCATTTTTTTCGCATGCCCTATTATAAGTATTTGGGAATGAACTTGTGTAATAAATAATATGAAATTATAAAGAATTACATAAGGTTTAATCATGTAAAGAATAAGAACAAATTGTTAAATAATAGTGATTCCACTTGACTTTTAAGCATCCTATGGTATTATTCAAATGATAGATAAATCAATCATTTGAATGCCAAATATATTAATTGCATATTATTAATATGAGAACTCCGGGAAGGAGTTCTTTGTTATATTTTAAATATTGGGGAATGTTTATGAAAGATTTTTCCAAATGGGATGAATATGAAGGTGTTACAGAAGGTAGTGGAAGAAGTGAAAAAATTTGGCTGCAGGATTCAATCTCACATAGAGTAGGGTTGTTTAAATTTAGAAAAGATATAAGTACAACAGATCATATTTCAGAATGTATTGCCTGCCATATGGCAGGCTTAATAGGCATCCCATGTGCAGAATTTGAATTAGGTACATATAAAGGAAGAGAAGGCTCTATGAGCTATGGAATTACTGCAGATAAAGAGAGTCTTATAGAAGGGATTAATTACATTTTGAAAATATATCCGGAATATGATATGAATAATCTGAAAGACAGAGCTTCCGATAAAGTATATTCGTTAGAGATGATAAAAGAATCAATTGAGAACTATATTGAATTTGAAGATTTTTTGGTAATACCAATATTTGATTATCTGATAGGAAATACGGATAGACATCAAAATAATTGGGCAATAATATATGATGGTATAGGAATGCATCTTTCACCCTTATATGATAATAGTTCATCATTATGTGCATACATGAAAGAAACAGACTTAAAAGCATGCTTGGGTAATGACAAAATGAAATGGCTATCAGTGGTTGAAACAAAATCAAAGTCAATTATTAGAATAAAATCAACGGATAAAAAGAAACCAACACATTTACAGGTGCTGCAGTATATTTGTGAGAATTTTTATGAAGAAACAAGAGATTTGGTAAGCAGAATAATCGCACGGGTAAATGAGAAAAATATAGATATAATATTAGAACCTTATTCAGATGATCAACTATCATCTGACAGGAAAAGAGTAATTAAGAAATATTTGTTACATAAAGCAGACAAATTAAGAGAAGTGTATTTTGAAAAGGAGAATAATGATGTTGACCAAGGAACAGCCTAAGGACTTTTTATATTTAATCTGGAAATCTGAAAAGACTAGAAGACAGTACATTATCGGGCAGTTATCCAAAAATACACACTATGAATTTGAATATGGAAATGATGTGGCAGAAGCACAAAAAGATGGCTTTACTCCGCTGATTTCATTTCCGAATTTGGAAGGAATTTATTGTAGTAATAAAATGTTTCCATCGTTTGAAAGCAGATTACCTGATCCAAAAAGAAAAGATATGGATAAGATTTTGGAAAGGTATGGATTGAATTCTTTTGATTCATATCTTATGTTAAAGAAAAGTGGTGGGAGACTGCCAATTGATAGATTATATTTTGTTGATCCGATTCATGAAACAGATGAAGCATTTTCAAAGACTTTCTATATGGCAGGTGCAAGACATTATATTGGTTGTAAAGGTGAACATTGTGATAAATCATTAGAAATTGAAACAGGGGAAAAAGTACAATTTGAATTGGAGCCAGATAATGAGAAAGATTCTAAAGCAGTAAAAGTATTAAACAGTAAAGGGCAGATGCTAGGATATGTTCCACGCTATTATAGTGATAGTTTATTTGATTTAATTCAGAAGGGAAGATCTGTGAAATGTACTGTAATTAATGTGGACAAAAAT
>CAYRAW010000313.1:0-3408 GCA_964422225.1 uncultured Roseburia sp. | reverse complement strand
AATTCTTCCAATTCGTGGTAAGATCCTTAATGTAGAAAAGGCAAGTATTGATAAAGTTCTTGCCAATGCCGAGATCAAAACAATGATCAATGCATTTGGATGTGGTTTTTCCGAAGGATACGGCAATGATTTTGATATTACAAAATTAAGATACAATAAAATTGTTATCATGGCAGATGCCGACGTAGATGGAGAACATATCAGTAATCTGCTGCTTACCTTATTCTATCGTTTCATGCCGGAATTGATATATGAAGGACATGTCTATATTGCCATGCCTCCTTTGTATAAAGCCATGCCTGCCAAAGGAAAAGAAGAATATCTTTATGATGACAAAGCTCTGGAAAAATACCGTGCAAAACACAAAGGGCCTTTTACACTCCAAAGATACAAAGGTCTTGGTGAAATGGATGCCCAGCAATTATGGGATACCACTTTAAATCCGGAAACAAGAATTTTAAAGCAAATTGAAATAGAAGATGCCAGAATGGCTTCAGAAATCACAGAATTATTAATGGGAACAGATGTCACTCCGCGTAAAGCATTCATACATGAACATGCAACTGACGCAGAACTTGATATTTAGCAAGAGGTAATAAATGGAAGAGAAGATTATAAAGACTGAATATTCCGACACCATGCAGAAGTCTTTTATTAATTATGCCATGAGTGTCATTGTCGCGCGTGCACTTCCGGATGTCAGAGATGGCTTAAAACCGGTTCAGCGACGTACTTTATATGATATGCACGAACTTGGCATACGCTACGACAGACCTTATAGAAAGAGTGCCCGTATCGTAGGTGATACTATGGGTAAATACCATCCTCATGGAGACAGTTCTATTTATGAAGCTCTTGTTGTAATGGCACAGGACTTTAAAAAAGGGCTGCCTCTCGTCGATGGTCATGGTAATTTTGGCAATATAGAAGGAGATGGCGCAGCAGCCATGCGTTATACCGAAGCCAGACTCCAAAAGATAACACAGGACGCAATGTTGGCTGACCTTGATAAAGATGTCGTTGACTTTGTTCCCAATTTTGATGAAACAGAAAAGGAACCAAGCGTATTGCCATGCCGTTTTCCCAATCTTCTGGTAAACGGTTCCGAAGGTATTGCTGTGGGTATGGCAACCAGTATTCCGCCGCACAATCTGGTCGAAGTCATTGATGCCATGAAAGCATATATGATGAATGAGAACATTACCACCAAAGAGCTGATGCATTACGTAAAAGGTCCTGATTTTCCAACCGGCGGTATTGTATGTAACAAAGATGAACTGCTGGATATCTATGAAACCGGTGTCGGCAAGATCAAACTAAGAGGTGTCGTTGATGTTGAGAAGGGTAAAAATGGTAAACTGAATCTTGTTATATCAGAGATCCCTTATACAATGATCGGCGCTAACATAAGTAAATTCCTTCAGGATGTTGCCGCTTTGTATGAGCAGAAAAAAGCACCTGAAATCGTTGATATTTCCAATCAGTCTTCAAAAGAAGGTATCCGTATCGTAATAGAATTAAAAAAAGATACAGATGTTGAGAATTTTAAAAATCTTTTATACAAAAAAACCCGTCTGGAAGACACTTTTGGTGTAAATATGATCGCAATTGCTGATGGTCGTCCTGAAACATTGGGATTAAAAAGTATCATTGCCAAAAACGTAGCATTTCAGTACGAAGTCGCTACCCGCAAATATACCAATCTTTTGAACAAGGAACTGGAAAAACGTGAAATACAGGAAGGCTTGATCAGAGCCTGCAACATTATTGATCTGATCATTGAGATCCTGCGTGGTTCCAAGGACAGAAACATGGTAAAATCCTGTCTGACAAGTGGTGTTACAGATGGCATCAATTTCCGTTCAAAAGAATCACGTGTCATGGCTTCACAGCTTAATTTTACAGAAAAACAGGCAAATGCCATTCTTGATATGCGTCTGTATAAATTGATCGGTCTGGAAATAGATGCCCTGATCAAAGAGCATGAAGAAACTACAGCCAATATCTATCGTTATGAAGATATTCTGGATCGCAGGGATTCCATGGCACAGGTAATCATTCAGGAACTGGACGAATTGAAAAAGGAATACCATACTGCCAGACGCACTAAGATAGAGAACGCAGAAGAGGCAGTCTATGAAGAACGCAAACAGGAAGAAATGGAAGTTATGTTCCTGATGGATCGTTTCGGTTACTGTAAAACAGTTGACCTGACTACCTATGAGCGGAATAAGGAAACTATTCAGGCAGAATTAAAATATATCGTAAAGTGTAAAAATACAGGTAAAATTTGTATATTTACTAACATTGGTCAGCTTCATACGATTAAAGTTTCTGATATTCCTTTTGGTAAATTCAGAGATAAAGGAATGCCTGTTGACAATATCAGCAACTATGATTCATCCAAAGAGGATATCATTATCATTACGAGTCAGACCGACTTAAATTTGTATCGCTTACTGTTCGTAACCAAACAGGCCATGTGTAAAATTGTAAGCGGGGGCGAATTTGATGTTGCGAAAAGAGCTGTAGCAGCCACTAAATTAAACGAAGATGATGAACTGGTCAGCATCGCTCTTCTCACAGAACAGCAGAACATTATCCTGCAGACAGCAAATGGATTTTTCCTACGTTTTCCAGTAGAAGAAATCTCCATTATGAAGAAAAATGCAGTGGGTGTCCGCGGAATTCGTCTAAACGAAGGCGACTATATAGAAAATGTATATTATACCTGTTCTACCGATAATCAAAGCATTACTTACAAAAACAAGAATATTGAACTAAATAAGATAAAACTCGGAAAAAGAGATGCAAAAGGAACTAAAATAAGAGTATAATCTATATAGACACTCAGAAAGGAATTTATATATATGAGAGTAATTGCAGGTACAGCCAGAAGGCTGTTATTAAAGACCCCTGATGGTATGGATACAAGGCCTACAACAGACCGGATCAAAGAAACTTTATTTAATATGCTTATGCCTTATTTATCTGGTGCTGTTTTTATTGATTTATTTTCCGGAAGTGGCGGCATCGGCATTGAAGCACTCAGTCGTGGTGCATGCAAAGCCTATTTTGTCGAAAACAGCCAGAAGGCAATCGACTGTATCACAGACAATTTAAAACATACTCATTTAGATGAACAGGCAGTTATTATTAAACAGGACGTCTTTGCAGCATTAAGAGGAAGTATCCGTGAAGATACTGTAGACGTGATTTTCATGGATCCGCCATATGATCAGCAATATGAAAAGAGAGCATTAGAACTTCTTAAAGATTCTTCTTTTGTAACAGAAGATACCTTGATCGTAGTAGAAGCATCCCTTGATACAGATTTTAAATATGTAGAAAACCTTGGCTTTACGATTGAAAAAGAAAAAATATACAAGACAAATAAACATGTATTTA
>CAYRAW010000312.1:0-3413 GCA_964422225.1 uncultured Roseburia sp. | reverse complement strand
ACCATGATATGATAACAGTTCATTTAACAGGTGAAGCATAAGAGATCGCAGGTTATAGAAAGGTATGAGGATCATAATGAACCCGGTAGCATTTTTGGATTTTATCGAATAAAATTACTCCTTGACATATATAGATTATCTACATATACTGATATATAGATAATCTATATATAGTTATTATATTTAAAATAGGACAGAAAGGATGGAATAATAATGGCAATTGATAAGAGTTTAGTATCAGGAAGCACTTCGATGCTGCTGCTTCGGCTTCTGGAGGAGAAGGACATGTATGGCTATGAAATGATAGAGACATTAGAGAGTCGTTCCAATCATGTATTCAGTTTGAAAGCAGGTACTTTATATCCTTTGCTGCATTCACTGGAAGAGAAAGGCTATCTGACAGCTTATGAGAGTGAAGTCAATGGAAAGACCCGCAAATACTACAGCATTACGAAAAATGGCAGAAATTATCTAAAAGATAAGAAGCAGGAATGGCAGGAGTATCAGAGGGCAGTTACTAATGTACTGTGTATGGAGGGCTAGAGGAATGGATGAATTTATTACGATTTTATTGGAGCAGATCCGATGTAAGAGGGCAAGAGAAGGCATTGCAAAAGAAATCATGGATCATATCGAAGATGCAACACAAGACTTGGAACAAAATGGTATGCCCCATGAGAAAGCACTGGCAGCAGCGGTAGAAGGGATGGGAGATCCGGTGGAGATAGGTGTAGAACTTGACAGAATACACAGACCGCAGATGGATTGGAGAACCTATATCCTGATTGCTGTATTGAGTCTGGGAGGACTTCTCGCACAATATTTGACAACGGGTGTATTTGGTACACAATGTCTGTATACAATGATCGGCCTGGCAGTTATGTCGGGAATCTGTTTTCTGGATTACAGTTTCCTTGGACGATATGCAAGGGGCTGTTACTGGGGTCTTACAGTCATCTTTTTTCTATTATATTCTGGAGCATCGGCAGGTATTATCAATAGCGCAGCTTACCGGGTAAATGGCAGCCTGCATGGTTTTGCCATTTTGACTATGTTATATGTACCCGTCTATGCAGGAATACTGTATACCTGCCGTGGCACTAAGTTAAAAGGCTTGATGAAAGCAGCAGTATATATGCTTCTGCCGCTCTTTTTTTCTTTACAGGGCAGTATTACTGCGAGTCTGTGCATCTGGGTGGTGTTTTATGGAATGATCCTGTATGCCCTTTGGAAGGGGTGGTTTGGACTGAACAGGAATGTTGCGATACCTGCATGTGTTTTTGTTGCTTTTGTATTGCCCATAATAGTTGCAGTCCTTTTCTTCTTTTTTGGTGCGGCAGGGTATCAGAGGGTGCGCATTGCAGCATTCCTGAATTCTGATTCAGATGCCTATGGCGCAGGTTATTTTTATAATGTGCTCAGATCTGCCATCAGTGACTGCCGTTGGTTTGGCAGCGTGGGAGAAGATGAACCTGTGCAGAATTTCTATGCGTTTGGCAGAGACTGGATCATGACACAGCTTGTCGTATCGTATGGACTGGTCTGCGGATTCTTCATTATTGCGGCACTTGGCACACTGATAATTAAAGTATTTGGCATTGCCATGAAGGCTGGCAATCAGCTGGGAAGTATGATTGGATTTGGCTGCGGTATGTTGTTATTAGTAGAGTGTGGCTTGGGAATTGGAATGAATTTTGGTTTATTTCCATCTACGACAGTGTGCATGCCGTTTCTGACATATGGAATTTCCAATTCCTTGGTTTATTCTGTCCTTTTTGGCTTTTTGCTCAGCATATGCAGATACCGCAGTGTATTGACGGAACATTCCATCATGCATAATTCATGCAAAGTTATGGCAAAATAATGGTGTGGAAATTGTTGCAAAAGAACACACAAAATGATATACTAACCAAGTTAATAAAGGTTTTAAATGACAGGAAATTGCAAAACGTATGGAAGAATGGAACGAATTGTGCGGCTTTCACAATGCAACGCATGCCGCTCTCGCTACAATGCAGCTCGCAGCAGTACTAATGACGGCTGCACAGTGCATGCTTATGCATAGGTGAAAGCCGTACAATTCTGTATACATAAAGTTGCGTTTTGCAAGTGTCAGGATTAGAGGATAAACGGAGGTGAATTTTCATGGACAGTTGCGATGGTACAGGACGAAGTAGAAAGTACGGTGCGATCAATAGAGAATGGATCATGGGGCTGTCTGTGAGAATAGACTGACCGCATGTTTTGTCATTATGCTTATTATTACACCGTATCAGAAAACGTCCCTACGTCACAGCCAGTAACTTGATGGTCTGCTTTGGATTTCTGAAGCGGTGTATTTTTGTGCCCTTTTAGGCAGTGGGAGGTAATAATGACACAGAACATGATGAAGAAACCGGAATATGTAGAAGAATTAGTCAAGATCATCAGAAGCAATCTTCCCAGAGAGGAATTGCTGGATCGATTATCTGATTATCACGATAACGATATCGCAGATGCTTTGGACGAGTTGACAGTACAGGAAAGAAAGAGACTTTACTCTGTGCTCGGCGTACAGAGGATTGCACAGATATTTGCCTATCTGGATGATGCCGAACCATATTTTAAAGAAATATCACTGGAAAATGCAGCCAGAGTCGTATCAGAAATGGATTCCGACGATGCGGTAGATGCCTTGGAGGATATGGATGACAGCACGAAACACAAGATTGTGGGAATGCTGGATCAGGATGCTGTAAAAGATGTAAAGCTCTTGCTTTCCTATGAGGATGTGGAGATTGGTAGTTGCATGACTACGAATTTCGTGGTGATCCATAATGACCTTACCATTCGACAGGCAATGCGTGAGCTGGTGGTTCAGGCAGGTGAGAATGACAATATATCTACCATATATGTAGTTGATGCCCAGGATAAATTCTATGGTGCAATTGAACTGCAGAAGCTGATCGTAGCCAGAGAATATGAGAATCTGGAGGATATCATCAGCCGCTCCTATCCCTATGTGCTTGACCATGAGAAGATCAGTGATTGTATCGAAAAGATCAAGGACTATGCAGAGGATTCCATTCCCGTATTGTTGGAGGATGGAACAATCGCAGGTATTATAACTGCTCAGGATATTGTAGAAGTCGTAGATGATGAGATGGGCGATGATTATGCAAAACTTGGTGGTCTGACCGCAGAAGAGGATCTGGAGGAAAAGACATCAGAAAGTGTAAAAAAACGTCTGCCCTGGCTAATTATTCTGCTTTTCCTGGGAATGGGCGTGTCAGCAGTGGTAGGTATGTTCGAGTCAGTAGTGGCGGTGATTCCTATTGTAATGTGTTTCCAGTCGCTGATCCTGGATATGGCAGGTAATGTAGGAACACAGTCGCTTGCAGTCACGATCCGTGTCCTGATGGATGAGAACCTGA
>CAYRAW010000311.1:0-3423 GCA_964422225.1 uncultured Roseburia sp. | reverse complement strand
ATTTCTGTCCTCATCTGTCAGTTTATACAGCCTTTTCCTGTTATCATTCGGATCATCACTTTCGGTTTCAACGATCCATCCCTTCTTCAGCATATTACTGACAGCCCCATACATCGTTCCCGAGCCTATCTTCACATTACCATCCGATATAGCCGCTGCTTTCTGCATGATTCCATAACCGTGCAGGGGCTTCTCATATAAACATAGTAAAATATAAAAATAACTCTCTGTTAACGGCTCCTGTTTTTTCAAACCGCAAACCTCCTTCAACTAACACTGTACATTCTGTGTTTTTGTACCTCTGGTCAGCAAATACAACAGTCCTGCGCAAATAACAATGATAACTGCTGCTATCGGTAATGTCGGCGTACTCTCCGGCAGCCCTGATAATAATGTTGGCATAAAATTATTGATCATATGCATGAAAATACAAGGATATACTGACTTGGTCCTGTATGCTACATAGCCAAGTGCGATCGCAAGTGGTAAAACATAAATTCCCTGCATGATATTCATATGGTAAACTCCAAACAGAACTGCCTGCAGTAAAATAGCTGCCACTAAAGGACAATTCTTTTCCAGCATTCTGAAAATAATTCCTCTAAAAGCCAGTTCCTCCGCAACAGGAGCCAGAATGACTACTGTAATAAAAGCTGCGATTTCACTTCCACTCAGTGCCATACCCATAATTTCACTATAATCTTCCATAGAACCCGGAATCACAATCGATATGATCTCAGACAGTAACAATGCAACACCATAACAGCCAATTGCCAATACTGCAACTTTAGCTACATTTTTAACATTTAACTGTGCCTTAAATTCTGCCCATCTGGATTTATCATATTTCTTTACAATACCGAAACGGTACCATAACAGTGCAACGATTCCACAGATCAGCGTTGTGATCAGCAAAAGATTGGTCATAAATCCTGAACTTTCAATCTGATCCAGATATGTCTGCAGGGCTGCGTCCGTATCATCACCATTCTGTGTGATACAGGAAACCATATAAGCTGCTGCTCCTACTCCTGATACTGTAACCTGGATCGCGATAAAGGCCAGTAGTGTCAGAAGCGAACAAACTACGCTTTTGACCGGTTTTTTCTTAGGTTGTTCTGTCAGAACTTCCTGTTGTTCCATTACATTCATTGATTCATTTTCCATCTTAATCCTCATTTCTGCGCACACTCTTTGCGCATACCGGATTTGTGTCAAGTGCGCGCAGACCCAAATCCCGTGTGTGAAAAATCTTTCATCTATGGATTTTTCACATTAATGACTATGCCTTTTATAACATCTCATTTATTTATATCGACATCTGATATGTCGTAGTCTGATATATCGGATGTTGGATATATCATATCACGACATATATCGTGTGTCAACATATTTAAAAAATATATTTTACATGATAAACTTTTTCATATGAAAATCGATGTAATGGGAGAAATAACAGTATGCAGAAAAAAGAATTACAGACAGCTTTCAGCACCAGACAATTTATGTACTCTGAGGACTTTGAAGTATACTACTACAGTGACCAGCCGTTGAAAGCAGTCCGCCCACATGCCCATGATTATTATGAATTCTATTTTTTTCTGGAAGGCAATGTAGATATCCATGTTGAGGATAAAACCTATCATATCAAACATGGTGACTTTCTTCTGATTCCTCCGCATGTAACACATTACCCTGTATTTCGCGACCATACTACTCCTTACAGACGTTTTATCCTGTGGATCAGTACTGCTTACTGCAGCCGTCTCATGGAGTCTTCTCTGGACTATGGTTATCTGATGCAGTATGTGACTACGACACATAATTATTCTTTTTCCAATGATGTCATTACCTTTAATCACATTCAGTCCCAGATATTTGCATTAATAGAAGAGGTAAAAAGTTCACGTTTTGGTCGGAATGCGCAGATCACCCTTCAGGTCAATTCCCTGCTTTTATATCTAAACCGTCTCATATATGAAAGAAACCACGTTGCAGGTAATATGCCGCAAAAAGAACTGCACATTGCTTTATGTAATTTTATCAATCACCATCTGGAGGAAGATTTATCACTGGAACGTCTGGAAAAAGAATTCTTTGTAAGCAAATATTATATTTCCCACACCTTTAAGGACAATATCGGTCTATCCCTGCATCAGTATATAAACAAAAAAAGATTGCAGGCCTGTAAGGCTGCAATCTCTGGTGGCGCTCCTATCAACAGCACCTATGGATTATATGGTTTTGGGGATTACTCCTCTTTCTTTCGTGCTTTTAAAAAGGAATATGGACTTTCCCCAAAAGAATACCGTGACATGTCTACTCTGTCTTGATGATTCCCGCACGGTTGGTCATCGTATATTACTTTATACAAAGGCAATTATAGCACATATCCAAATCCCAGTATAGTAAATTTTTTCTCTTCATCACCGGCTGCCATACGAATTTCTACAATATGTTCTACGGCATTCTCTTCATGAAAAATGATACGGGGATTACAATGTGTCCAACCGTTTATATGTGGATCTGCAGTCAGACGATAGCTTCCATCCACATAGATATCTGCTTTTCCTGCATCCAGTGCAGCCGAATCTTTATGGATCAGTATCAGAGATTTACAGGTTATTTTAATGACAAATGTGTCATTTTCTTTATTCATTTTATACCAGTTATAAGGGAACTGTGCCACAGGTTCCAGTCTGTCATCCATCTCTACCTTCTGCAGATCTGTATCTGTCGCACCAAAAGATCCACATTCAATTATAACATCCTGTGGGACATGCATTCTGTCAAGCAACATTACCTGTTCATAGTCTCTTCCACTACCATGCTCATTCCTGATGGCTGTTTTATTTTGTAAAAGACTTTCTGTTCTGTCCTGTTCCTTATCATCTACTGCTTTATCAAACAGATTCATAAGGCAATCTGCCATGATCTGATGCCCCATATTACTGGGATGATAAATATCATAGAAGAACTGATTCTTTGAAAGAACTCTGCCTTCTTTCCTGCTTAATTTAAATTGCTCTGTTATGGCATCCTTAATGCTGACCATGGGAAGTTCATATGTCTCTCCCACTATTTTAAGCCGCTCCTGCAGATTCCAGTCATAAGCAAAAACAGCAAAAAGCAATACTACCGCCGGATGCCATGGCAATGCCAGAATTTTACGTACAAGGCTTTCGTAGCAAACACCCTGGGTTTCATCACCCTCATCATTTACTGCGAATTCCACAACTACAATATCCGGTTTAACAGTACCGTTACGCAGAACATCCCTGTCGAATCTGAGCATTCCCAGTTCAGATGGAGTACCACCAACTCCTGCCTTTATAAAATGTACATTGTCTGTTTTGCCAAATCGCTCTGCAAAAGCCCGATAAGAACGATAGGCATAACTTTGATGATGAATGGGAATTGCCC
>CAYRAW010000310.1:0-3432 GCA_964422225.1 uncultured Roseburia sp. | reverse complement strand
ATATGGGTAAAGCTTTTTGAAATCTGCAATAGCAAATATTATCTCTTTGAGAACTGTGGTGCACGACGAGCTGCCTTTAAGCCGTACTTCTTTCTTTCCTTCATACGAGGATCACGTGTTAAGAAGCCTTCCTTCTTAAGAACAGGTCTGTAATCTGCATCTGCCTGTAATAAAGCTCTGGAGATACCATGTCTTATAGCACCTGCCTGTCCTGTATAGCCACCGCCGCATACATTAACAAGTACATCGAACTTCTCAAGTGTATCTGTAGCTACTAAAGGCTGACGAACGATAGTCTTTAATGTTTCTAATCCAAAATATTCATCAATATTTCTCTTATTGATTGTAATGTTACCTGTACCAGGTACTAAGTATACTCTAGCGATAGCTTTCTTTCTTCTACCTGTACCATAATATCTTGAAGCATTTGCTGCCTTTGCCATTTTAATATCCTCCTTTATTTGTCCCTTTGATTAAAATGTCAATACTTCAGGTTTCTGAGCTGCATGATTGTGCTCTGGTCCTGCGTATACATAAAGTTTCTTGTACATTTCTCTTCCTAAAGGTCCCTTAGGGAGCATTCCCTTAACAGCATGCTCAATAACCTCTACCGGCTTCTTGTTCAACTTGTCTCTTAAAGTTGTTTCCTTCATGCCGCCTACATATGCGGAATGCTGATAATAAATCTTCTGATCAAGCTTTCTACCTGTTACAGAAATCTTCTCAGCGTTGATTACGATCACATAATCTCCTGTATCAATATGAGGTGTGAAAATAGCCTTATTCTTACCTCTTAAAACCTTAGCAACTTCTGCTGCTAAACGTCCTAATGTCATACCTGTAGCATCTACTACATACCATTTTCTATCAATTGTAGCTGGGCTAGCCATAAATGTTTTCATTATGTTACCTCCATATAATAAGCCAACGGCTCTCCTATCATTGGTCTACCCTGTACGAATCCTTCCGACACGGAATGTCCGACCGTATCATCCACCATTCACAGGTTACCATTATACATTAGACACTATGATTTAACATAACATCGGGGCTTTGATATCATCCAAATGCATACTGTCACAGTTGTTTATTATATTATACGATACTGTATGTGTCAAGATTTTCCGGTGATTTTTTTAACAAAAATCACTTTTTTCAAATTCATATGCATACAATGTCAACCCACATGCCGGGGCGGTTGGTCCTGCCTTCTGCCTGTCCAGAGCACTTAATATCTGCGGTATCTGCTCAGGTTCCAGATTGCCCCTTCCAACTTCCATTAAAGTACCGGCAATGATCCTGACCATATTATACAAAAAACCAGAACCTGTTACCCGGATCGTAATCATATCTCCGTCTTTACTAACCTTTAAGGAATATAGTGTCCTTACCGTAGTTTCTGCTACTGTATTCACACTGCAGAAGCTTTTAAAGTCATGCTCACCTACTAAATAATCTGCCGCTTTCTGCATTTTTTCAACATCAAGCGGCACATATGTAAAATGTGCATATAATCTTAACGTAGGCAACGGAAACTCACGATTCAATATCCTGTACTCATAAGTTTTTCTGCTGTTGCAGTGTCTTGGATGAAAGTTTGAAGGTACTTCTCTGGAATCCTGTATTCGAATATCCTGTGGGAGGCGTTGATTTAGCGCATAGGAAATTTTATTTCCCGGCATCCTTGCTTCTGTATCAAACACCGCAATATTTCCCAGTGCATGTACTCCCGTATCTGTTCTTGATGCTCCAATTACATGAATATCTTCCTTCAAAAGGTCAGACAAAGTATCATTTAAAACTGATTCTACTGTTACTACATTAGGTTGTATCTGCCAGCCATGATACTGTGTACCATCATATGCAACGGTCAGCATAATTCTTTTCATAGCATACCTACTATCTTACCTGCAGCAATTCCGGCAACCAGATAACATACCACAATTGCATACGCAATATAATCTCTATGTTCATAATGTAAAGGTTTCATCTTGGTCCGATGCTCTCCACCGCGGTAACATCTCGCCTCCATTGCCATTGCAAGATCATTCGCCCTTCTAAATGCAGAAATGAATAGCGGAACTAACAAAGGCACCATACTCTTTGCTTTTTTTACCAAATTGCCACTTTCAAAATCAGCACCTCTTGCGATCTGTGCTTTCATGATCTTATCTGTTTCTTCCAGTAAAATAGGAATAAATCTCAAAGCAATGGACATCATCATTGCAATTTCATGGACAGGAACTTTGATTTTCTTTAAGGGTCCCATCATTTTCTCCATCGCATCTGTCAGTTGATTAGGTGTTGTTGTCAAAGTCATGATAGAAGATCCTACGATAAGAAAACTAAGGCGCACTGCCATTAATCCGGCTAACCGTAATCCTTCTTTGGTTATTGTAAGTTTCCAGAATGTAACAACCGGCTCTCCAGGCGTCAGCAATAAATTACAGATAACAGTCAAAAGCAAAAGGAAAACAATCGCTTTCATACCTTTTACCATAAATTTAAATGGAACCTTTGACAATTTTATTACTATGATCAAAAATATGGCTGCCACTGCATATCCTGCAATATTGTCAAATACAAACAAAGAAATGATAAAAATGAGCGTTGTCGCCAGCTTCACCCTCGGATCAAGTTTATGTATTATTGAATCTGCCTGATAATACTGACCAAGTGTAATATCTCTTAGCATTTTATGTCACCATTATCCCTTTCTTTTCTGCACAAGCTGCGCAAAATAACGTTCTATCTCTGCTTTTGCCTCATCTATGGTCGTAACATCATCACTGACTGTCATTCCATGATCCTGCAGTTCTTTCATGATATAAGTTACCTGCGGCGCTGCCAATCCGATTTTTTCAAGTTCTGTATAGTGCCTGAATACTTCTCTTGGTGCATCATCATACATAACGCTTCCCTTGTTCATAACAATGATACGATCTACATATTTTGCAACATCGTCCATACTGTGCGACACCAGAACAACTGTAATTCCCATCTGCTCTTTCAGACTCGCAATCTGATCCAGTATTTCATCCCTGCCTTTTGGATCCAGTCCGGCCGTAGGCTCGTCCAGTATTAATACATCCGGTTTCATAGCAAGTACACCTGCAATCGCCACTCTACGCTTCTGTCCTCCCGACAGATCAAAAGGGGATTGATAAAAGTACTCGTCCTCTAACCCTACAAGCTTCAATGCCTCATATGCACGCAACTGTACTTCTTTCGAGGTAAGCCCCAGATTTTTGGGTCCAAAACATACATCAGAAAATACATCTGTTTCAAACAACTGATGCTCCGGATACTGAAACACCAATCCCACCTTACTCCTTAACATTTTCTTATCAAAACCATCGGAATCAATATCTTCACCATTAAAATAAATCGTACCTGATGTCGGTTTCATAAGACCATTTAAATGCTGTACCA
>CAYRAW010000309.1:0-3484 GCA_964422225.1 uncultured Roseburia sp. | reverse complement strand
TCTAGTGTTACCTTTATAGGCAATAGTGCCTTTAATAAACAGACCTCACTAAATACGGTTGATTTAGCTTATTGTAAGGTTGTGGGAAATGATGCTTTTTACGATTGTGTTAATTTGAATTCCGTTGTATTTGGCAGCGAGTCCGGCAATCAGTCTACAGGTGTATTGGGAGCCAGAGCTTTTTATAACTGTCAGAACCTTACAGGAATTACGTTCCCTAAGGAATTGAAGATTGTTGGAACAGCGTGTTTTGCCAATTCCGGTCTGACTTCGTTTAATATGAGTTCTACCAGTACCACAGGTTCAGCCGGAATCAGCAGTCTGACTATATGGCCTTTTGCTTTTTATAATTGCGCAGACTTATCCGGAGACACTTCTTCTTATTTTAATTCTAATGTGAAGATTGTGATCGGCCTGGGAGCGTTTGCAGTAGGAAATGGCAGAAATGCATTGACAGCTTTTGAGTTTCCGACTAATTACCAGAAATTTATCAATTCAACAAGTGATGATGAGTTTGGGATT
Organism: uncultured Roseburia sp.; assembly: GCA_964422225.1. GTDB lineage: Bacteria > Bacillota > Clostridia > Lachnospirales > Lachnospiraceae > COE1. The sequence goes on along the minus strand of CAYRAW010000309.1, from coordinate 2,962 downwards.
CAGTCTGCACTTGAAGCGGCTGAGGTACCTGGAGCATCTGCTAACAAAACAACAAATACAGCGGGAGAAGTTTATTATGATTACATCCTAGCAGGAAGAACGGCATTGGAAACAGTGACTTTTCCAGGATCTTTAAGTAATTGTAAGATACCGGACAATACATTGATGGGATGTACTAATCTGGGCTGCGTAATATTTGCGGAAGCTGCCTACAGAGAAGACAGTAGTCACTGTCAGGGCGTTACATTTGACTCGCCAATGGTGGATGGGGATTCCTATGAATATGATTCAGACCATGATGAGGAATACTTATTCCAGGATATCACAAATAAGAACTTTTATGTAAAAGGTCCGGGGTTCCAGTCTGATGGTAAGACACTGACCAAATTGAGAATACAGACTAAGGCTGCAAAGACTGCCGTAAGTGAATTTGTTCCATATGTGTATTTGAACGATTCCGATCAGGAACAGATTGAAGCGACATATGATGGATACGTTGCAACTGTAGTTGTAAATTCAGATGGTACCGTAACTTTAAAGAGTTATGACTTTATTAGTAATCCCTCTACGATCCGTAATCTTGAAGTGCCATCTACAATAGCAGGATATCAGGTGACACAGCTTGGTTCTGACTGCTTCAGCGGCGTAAAAGACTATATTATCGAACTTACGATACAGGATGGCTCTATTCAGACTATTGATGAAGATGCACTAAAGGGTGCAGAGAAACTGGCCAGAGTTAACATAGGCAATTCTGTATTGTCAATCGGTACGGGAGCGTTTGAGGATTGTACATTATTGGAAAATGTATATTTTGCGGAACCAATATCCGACGGTACAGAGATGACAATAGCAGATGGCGCATTTAAGACAAATTCCAAGTACCTTACATTCCATGGCAAGATAGAGGAGGGCTATGCTCCATATGAATATGCAATGGATGCGGATACCACACATTTTACTACCAGTGCAGCAAATAGAAATATCTGTTATCAGGTAGATGCACCTGTTAATATCAAGGTATTGTTTGACAATGCAACATATAAGAGTACTTTGGTGGATTATCCTCATTTTGAAGAAATTGATCTGATGAATGAAGATTTATGTAACGAATTAGGTACAGACAATAATATTTCTAATTACAGTATTATCACGAAATTTAATGTAATGCAGGGATGGGAAACAGATTCAAATTATACAGAATCTTTAACCCAGGAAGAAAATGATATTATCATGGCTGCTCTTATGGTGGATATTCCTGATGGAATAGAATCTCTGGATGCCAGAAGTTATTTTCTTGTAAGTGATAACAGTGCAAATCAGGATTATCTGACATTGACTCATGATGAAACAGATACGGAAATTACAGCTTCAAGTGCAACTTTGGACAGAAAGTTAAATGCAGCTGCATCAGGGCAGAATGATCCGGTTAAATTGTACTCAGATGATAGTTATCCCAATAATATAGGAACAACAGCAGCGGCAGGTCTGTTCAGTGGTAATTTCCTTGAATCAACGATGAAATTTTTTGATGAAGGTAATACATTTAATTACTCATTGAATGAGGACTTTAATAATCAGCAATATAAGGAAAAAGTTACAGCAGGCAATGACATTTTGACATCTGTTGGGCTTGGTTCTATTACAGAACTTCCTGACTATGCATTTTACAGTTGTGAAAACCTGTTAAGTGTCAAGGTAGGAAGCGAATTGGCAGTAATGGGTAAAATTCCGTTCAGAGGTTGTACGAAACTGACTGGTATTGAAAGCGAATCCGACTCTTTATTCTTCTCTGACAATGCAATTATTTATCAGCAAAGCAGTGCAGTAACAAGATCGACAGATGACTTAACAATCATTGAGGTGCTTGAATCAAGAGGTAACTCTGAAAGTCCTGAGTTGTATAAGAAAGCTGCGATTACAACAACAAATGATCCTCAGCTTGTAAATGTAACTGAAATTGCAGAAGAAGCATTTGCATATACGAATGTCACATATGTGGATTTAAGTGATACGCAGATCACAGCGATACCAGAGGGATGCTTTAGAGGCGCGCAAAAACTTAAAACAGTAATTTTACCGGATACTGTGACAAGTATAGGCAAAGATGCGTTTTCCGGAACTAATCCTGAAGTATATATCAATAATCCTGATTGTACAATAACGGATGCCTTTGACGAGGATTATAATGGTGTTATCTATGGATATAAGTATTCAGATGATGCAAATACAGTAGAAAGTCCGGTCTATAAGTATGCACAGAGTCTTGAAAATGCATCTTTCCAGGAAATCGGATATATAGTGACTTTTGAAAGCGATGGAAAAGTTTATGATGTTCAGAATGTTAGTAAGGGACAGGCTGCTACGAAACCAACGGATCCTGATAAGACCGGCTATAAATTTAAAGAGTGGCAGTGGACTAAGAGTGATGGAACTGTTCTGACAGGTTCAGATGCGTATAGCAATGTTACAGAGAATAGAAAAGTAGTTGCCGTATTTGAACCGGGAAGTGGTGTTATTTCAGATGGTAATACATATACGTTGACAGTAAGCGGAGGAACCGGAAATGGAAGCACAAGTCTTTCTGATATGACGGGTGGAACTATTATCGTTCTTCAGGCTACAGATGTAAGTACAACACAGAGCTTCCAGTACTGGTCAGCTTCCGGCACGGATAGCGATGGCAACACAGTAGATTACACGGAACTTATCAGTGATGTACATTCTGCATCAACAAGTATGTATATGCCTAATGCCAATACTACGGTAACAGCACATTACACGACTAATAGTACAAGCGATTCCGATTCCGGCAGCAGTGACAGCACTAGTTCAGGAAGCAGTAGTTCAGATACTACTACGAAATATGCTCTCACAGTAAATTATGGATCAGGTTCAGGCGAATATGCAGCAGGTGAAGTTGTAACAATTTCAGCATATGCACTGGAATCCTCCAGCAAGG
>CAYRAW010000308.1:0-3502 GCA_964422225.1 uncultured Roseburia sp. | reverse complement strand
TAATGGATAGAACGGAGGCCTCCGACGCCTTTAATGCAGGTTCGATTCCTGTCGGGTGCATTTTGCGTATCTATGCGCAATTTTTCAATTTGACATAGAGTATGATCTCTGAATCTGAATGTTAAGTATGTGCCATGGCATGTAATAAATGTTGTTTTGGCATCAGAATGGAGTATGAAATGAGCAGTAATAAAAAGAATGATAACAACAATTGGGTCAGCGCAGTCAAAGAGAAACTGACCACTGTATTAAATAAGAAAAATATCAGAATCGTTGCTGTATCAGCAGCAAAAATATTACTTCCGGTCGCAGCATTGGTTATTGTGGTCGCAACGATCGTATCATTGGTACATTCCAAAAATAAAAAGGATACACAAACAGCAGCGTCCTTTACAGAAGAATCTACAGAAACAGCAGTATCTTCTGCAGTTTTGAATGAGCCGTTGCAGGAAAATGCGTATCCGGCTGTAAATAAACTGGTCAATGACTTTTACACAGCACTTGCAGATGGAGATATGGCAACTGTCCAGAGCCTGAAGGATTACACCAATGACAAGGAACTGATCACATATGAGAAGAAGAGCGAGTATATTGAGTCATATAATAATCTGACCTGTTATACAAAGGATGGTATTGATCCCAATACATATTATTTATATGTATGTTATGATGTAAAATTTAAAGACATTGATACGATGGCACCTGGTTTAAATGCCTGGTATGTCTATACGGATGATTCAGGTGCACTTCAGATCGATGGTGATATGGAAGAGAGCATAACAGCAGCACTGAAGCTTGTGACCAGTCAGGATGATGTGGTGGATCTATATAATAAAGTGGATGTTGAATATAAGGAAGCAATTGCCGGAGATGAACAGCTCAATACATTCCTTGCAGAATTCCCTAATGAGATCAAAACTTCTGTCGGTGTAGCACTTGCACAATTAGAGCAGGACTCACAGGAAGAAACTCAGACAGAGCAGCAGACAGAGACTGAAAACACACAGGAGACAACAGAAGCTGTCACAGAAGAACAGACACAGAACCAGACGGTAAATCAGCAGGTAAGAGCTACAGATACAGTAAATGTCAGAGCATCTGACAGTGAAGTGGCAGATAAAGTCGGTAAGGCACAAAAGGGCGATATCCTCACACGTACAGAAGAAAAGAATAATGGATGGAGCAAGGTAATTTATGATGGCAAGGAAGCTTACATAAAGAGTGATTACCTTGAGGTCGTATCAACAGAGAGTACGGATACGACAGCCGGCACAACAGATACAACAGTAAAGACAGTAACAGCCAAGACAAATGTTAATGTAAGAAATGCAGCCAGTCAGGATGCAGATAAGATTGGCGTAGCACAGGGCGAAGCCACCTTCAAGGTGTTAGAAGACATGGGAGAATGGCTGAAGATTGATTACAATGGACAGACAGGTTATGTGAAAGCAGAGTTTTTTGAGTAAATTTTGTTGAAATCGTGTCTGAATCATATATAATAGAATAGAGTGTCAATAGAAAACCCATGTGGCATCGAGGCTGCATGGGCTTTTGAGCCTATATATTGTATTTCTCAATTTTGGAGGGATGTTTATGTTCAATCAGAAAAAAGTTGCCATTATGGGAACAGGTAATATTGCCAAAACAATGGCACGTACAATAAAGCGAATGAAAAATGTAAAGTGTTATGCAGTTGCATCCAGGGATATGGACAGGGCACAGGCTTTTGCAAAAGAATTTGGTGTAAAAAGGGCATATGGTTCTTATGAAGAAATGATGGCAGATACCAAAATAGATCTGGTATACATAGCAACACCACATTCAGAACATTATGCCAATATGAAGCTGTGCATAGAGAATGGATTTCCAGTATTATGTGAGAAGGCTTTTACAGCAAATGCAGCACAGGCAGAAGAAATATTTAATCTGGCAGCAGAACGCAATATTTTTGTATCAGAGGCTATGTGGACAAGATATATGCCTATGCTGACGACGATCAAAGGTCTGCTTACTTCAGGCATGATCGGGGAACCGTCCATGCTTACATGTAATCTGGGTTATCATATTGTTGATGTTCCAAGACTGATCGAGCCATCTCTTGCAGGAGGCGCACTTCTGGATGTTGGTGTCTATACACTGAACTTTGCATCTATGATGTTCGGAACAGATATTGTAAAGGTAGATTCCTGCTGTACGCTGACTCCCTCAGGAGTAGATGCCTCAGATAGCATTACATTGACTTACCGGGATGGTAAAATGGCAGTGCTGAACAGTACAATGCTTGGTATCAGTGATCGCAGGGGAATCATATATGGAACAAATGGCTATATGGAGATTGAGAATATCAATAATTTCGAGTCTGTTACAGTATACGACAGAAATCGCAAAGTCATCAAAACATTGAAAGCTCCTGCACAGATCACAGGATATGAATACGAAGTTGCTGCATGTCTGGACGCAATAGACAAGAAGTCTACAGAATGTTGGGAAATGCCTCATGCGGAGACTCTGCGTATCATGAAAATGATGGACGGGCTGAGACAGAACTGGGGGGTAAAGTACCCCTTCGAGATGCCGGAATCAGCAGATGTACCTGAATTGATCGAAGAGAAAGAAGAACCTGAAGAATTAACACAGGAATAAAAGAATATAAAACAGGGTATTCTATAGCTATCATAAACTGCATATTATGCAGACAGGAGGTAGCTATGAACAGGGATGATACAGAACTTTTAAAGGAAGTACAGAAAAACACAAGAATGGCAGTGAAAGCCATAGAGACGATATCAGATAAAGTATGTAATGATAAGCTCGGTTATGAACTGTCAAAGGAAAATCTGACTTTTTCAAACCTGCATAATAAGGCAGTGGATATGCTGACCAGGGAAAGTAAAGATGTATATCATCCAAGTGCAATAGAAGATATGATGTTATCGGGTGCTATTCATATGAACACGATGCTTAATAACAGTACAAGCAAGATTGCAGAATTGATGATACAGGGAAACAATCGTGGCATTATGAGTATGTGGAAATCCATAAACCATCATGACAATGCACAGAAAATGTCTATGGAAATAGCAAAAGAATTAATGGATTTTGAAGAAAAATGCATTGAAAAGTTAAAGGATTATTTATGACAAGATTAAATAAATATCTGGCAGAATGTGGAGTTTGTTCCAGACGTGAGGCTGACCGTTATATAGACCAGGGCAGAGTGACTGTAAATCATATAACAGCGGTAAGCGGTATGCAGGTGGATGAGAAGGATCTGGTTGAGGTCAATGGCAAAGCAGTCAGACCTGTGGAATCCAAAATCATACTTGCCTATAACAAACCGGTAGGAGTTACCTGCACGGAGAAAGATGCCCATGCTGCCAGAACGATACATCAGGCACTTAAATATCCAGCCAGACTGACCTATGCGGGAAGACTTGACAGGGATTCAGAGGGCTTGCTGATCATGACAAATGATGGTGATCTGATCCAACGAATGATGAAA
>CAYRAW010000307.1:0-3516 GCA_964422225.1 uncultured Roseburia sp. | reverse complement strand
GATCTGTGTATTCTTTATTGAGAAGTGGGAGAAGAAACTTTATATGCATTTTATCGGCATGGTACTTGGAACCGCAGTATGCTATGTTTTTGGAACCGTATGGCTGGCATATACAGCACATATGGGATTTGCAGCAGCACTTGCGGCAGGCGTGATCCCATTCATTCCGGGAGATCTTGTCAAGATCATCATCGCACTGATCGCAGGTCCTGTGATCCGTAAACAGTTAAAGAGAGCAGGTTTGAATTAAGGCTTGACAGCGTAGAATTCTTTTCATATAATATAGAACATAACTCGTGAGGGAGTAGTTGGCGTTCGGACAGACAAGCGGGCGCGGTAAGTCAACATACTGACCAACTGGTCTAACGACAGGTCTGGCTTATCTTAATTAATGAGACTCATGTATAGCATAGTAGCAGACTACTTATAATACGCTGTACATAATTCTCGATGATACTGATCATTCAAGGGTACAGCTTATTATGGGCTGTACCTTTTCTTGTTATGGCAACAATTTATATTTACCTCAGAGTTTGGCTGTGTGATAAAGGTCGTGGGTGGCTCCCACGACCGCAAATATGGAGGAAAAGAGAATATGGATTTATTAACGTTATTTCTGCTGGCAGTTGGCTTGTCAATGGATGCTTTTGCTGTGTCCATCTGTAAAGGACTTGCAATGAAGAAACTTACAGTGAAACAGGCAGTGATCGTAGGCGCATGGTTTGGCGGCTTTCAGGCGCTGATGCCTACACTGGGGTACTTACTGGGTACTACCTTTGCACGGTTTGTAAATGCTGTATCAGACTGGATCGCATTTGTACTGTTGGTATTGATCGGTGCCAATATGATCAAGGAATCCCTGTCAAAGGAAGAAGCGGAAGAAGCAGATGCTTCTCTTGGTGTAAAAGAGATGTTCATACTGGCAGTTGCAACCAGTATAGATGCTTTTGCAGTTGGTGTATCCTTTGCATGTATGGAGATTGGAAGCATGATCGTTCCGGCGGTACTGTTTATAGGTGTTATTACATTCAGCCTGTCTGCAGCAGGTGTAAAAGTAGGAAACGTATTTGGAACCAGATACAAGGCAAAAGCAGAGATGGCAGGAGGTATTATCCTGATCCTTTTGGGTGTGAAGATATTGTTACAGCATTTTGGTATTATATAAATGGCAGAAAAGGACCATACTATTTCTAGACAATAGGAAAGTGTGGTTTTTTTATGCGTAAAGATTATGGACAGGTGGTGCTGTTTGTAGCGGTAACAGTGGCCATCTTGGGGTTTATGAAATATGTGTTACCATATTTTCTGCCTCTTTTGGTAGCACTGGTGATCGTTGTGCCATTGCATGTTGCTCTCACCAGACGGGGGAAGGGCAATGGAAAAGGCAGCGGTATCGTAGCAGGTGGCCTGTTATTTGTGTTGTTACTGTTAGTAGCATTATTGCTGGTGGGAATTGGTACTTTTATGATGAGCAAGGCACAGACACTGGCTGGAAATGTGATGCGGATCGAGCAGGCCTGCGATGGTCTGGTGCAAAATTGCTGTGGCCGGATAGAGGAATATATGGGGTTGGCAGGAGGAAGCCTTTACACATGGCTATCCGGGCGGATCAATAACTTAAGAGGTCTTCTGGGAATCCAGGGAAGTTCGTTGATCACCAAGACAGTACAGTATCTGATGAGTATGGGGAAAATATTTACTTTTTTGTTAGTGAGCTTTATCTGTGTAGTGCTCTTTGCGAGAGAGATAGATGGCTGGAAACAGGGACTGCTTACAGCAGCGGCAGCATCTGAGGCAATAGACAGATTGCTGGCTGTTGTTTTGCGGATTGGCAAAAGACTAGGCAGTATGATGAAGACATTTCTGTTGACGCAAAGCATCATTTTAGCATGTATTAGTGTAACAGCGGTGATTGGACTGTCATTTGCAGGGGTCAAAGAAGGATGGTTCTATGGTATACTGGCTGGAATTATGGATGTATTGCCTTTTATAGGAACAGGAATCGTGCTTGTGCCCATAACTGTAATGCAATTGCTTGAAGGACATATATTGAGTGCAGTTATTGTATTTGTAACATATGTTTCCTGTGTGTGTATTCGTGAAATATTAGAGCCCAGACTTATGGGAAACGGTACACAGGTGTCCTCTGTAGCCATGTTGATCGCAGTTTATGCAGGTGTATTGTTTTATGGAGTTGGCGGTGTCCTTTTGGGACCGGTAACATTGCTTATTCTGGTAGAGATTGCAAAGGAAATCTTTTATAAATAAACAATATAGGTGTATTATAATTATGATAAATAATTGACATTTAATGGCTATCTTATTATAATGGCATAAGAAAGTTTTTGTAAAGAGGACAAATGTGCGTCCTACAAAGACACAAATTTTCACATGTACGAGAGAGAAAGAAAAACAGTCGGCGTTGCGACTGTGGGTAAGAGGAAAAGATAAAACAGCGCAAAGTGAGGAGAAAGTTATGAAGGCATACAAGAATTTAAGCAAGGCAGAGCTGGAAACATTGCAAAAAGAATTGCAGGCAAAGTATGATACCATTAAGGCATCAGGGATTTCACTGGATATGTCCCGTGGTAAGCCTGGCGCAGACCAGCTCGATTTGTCAGCACCTATGCTGGATGTATTAAATTCCGGATCAGATTTTAAATCATCCAAGGGTATCGATGTAAGAAACTATGGTGAATTGGATGGAATACCTGAAGCAAAACAGTTGTTTTCTGATTTGATGAATGCACCTGTAGATCACATTATCGTGTATGGCAATTCCAGCTTAAATGTAATGTATGACCTGGTGGCAAGAGCTATGATTCACGGTGTAGGAGGTAATACTCCTTGGTGTAAACAGGATAAGATCAAGTTTTTGTGTCCTGTACCCGGTTATGACAGACACTTTGCGATCACAGAGAGCTTTGGTATTGAGATGATCAATATTCCTTTATATGAAGATGGTCCTGATATGGATCTGGTAGAGAAGTATGTGAACAGTGATCCTGCCGTAAAAGGAATCTGGAATGTTCCTAAATATACCAATCCAAGTGGCGTTGTATATTCTGATGAAGTAGTTCGCAGATTTGCCAATTTGAAGCCGGCAGCTCCTGATTTCAGGATTTTCTGGGATAATGCTTATGCGATCCACCATCTGTATCCTGATAACAAGGCAGAGATCCTTAATATCGTTACAGAGTGTGAGAAGGCGGGCAATCCAGACATTTATTATGAATTATGTTCCACCTCCAAGGTAACATTCCCGGGCTCAGGTGTAGCGGCTCTGATCACTTCCCCTGCTAATATAGCAGAGATCAAGAAGTCTATGACAATTCAGACGATTGGACATGATAAGCTCAATCAGCTTCGCCATGTCAGATTCTTTAAGGATGCACAGGGTGTATATGAACATATGGATAAACATGCAGCAATCCTTCGCCCCAAATTTGAGGCAGTTATTGAAACTTTGGAGAATGAACTGGGAGGACTGGAGATTGGTACATGGATCAAACCTCT
>CAYRAW010000306.1:0-3520 GCA_964422225.1 uncultured Roseburia sp. | reverse complement strand
TGGTAAAGGACTGGTATCTGTTACGAAAAGGTAATGACAATATCCGTAACCGCCGATTCCCTTATATCCATCCTGATATGCTGCAACTTTTACATTATTCACTGAAACACCTGAAGATTCTTCCACAGAACGCAGTTTACTGTATACTAACAATCCACACTGATCTGTCGCAGAATCAGATACCAGAGTGTTACAAATAGGTCCGTCATCGGTCTGTGCATTATAACTGCCTACCCATAACTTGATCCATGCCAGTGCATATTTTCCATCTGCTCCAAGTCCCAAATCGTTTGCTTCAGACTCCATTTCATCAACAGTTGGCTGGAAATATGCCTGTTCTTCTGCGGGAAGTGCATTAAAAGCATCCTTGAGCATAGCCGCATATTTATCTTCCGTCAGCATGTAAAGGAAGTTCTTACCTACTACTTCTGAATCAATATCCATAAATAAAGCATGTGTATCCTCTGCTACAAAATCCCAGCAGTTGTCGTAGACTTTATCACCCGTGCAGTTATATTCAAATACTTTATTCAAAGTCTGCAAAGCCAGATAGCCTTCCACCTGATCAGGTGTCGTTCCATTTGCTTCTGCCCATTCCTTGGGAATAAATGTATCCAGTATTCCTGTCTGTGTCATTTTGGATTCGATCTGATTACCATCCTGAATCAGTGTCATCGCAAAAGTTCCTTCCGGTTTCAGTGAATCAGCCGTTAACTGTTCAAATATTTTATTATTCTTGGGCTGCTGCCAGTCAAATTCCATATTATAGGAAGGATCTATGGACTGCAGATATTCAATGAATAATGGAAGTGCTGACTTTCCGCGGCTTGAATTACCAACTCCATAGAAAGTCTTACCATTTGACTCTTCTATGGCTTTCTTCGCCAGTTCCTCCATGGTCATTCCTTCTGCTTCTTTTATAATTTGCTGTGTCTTTGTAAGATTTGTTTCTTCCTCATCCCCCTGTGTTTCTTTTTCAGATACAGCGTCTGTCTCCATTGTTGTTTCCGCACTTCCCGTTACGGGTTGTTCCTGACCTGATTTGCTGTCTCCGCATCCGGCGAGTATACCCACTGTCAGTACACATGTCATCAATATTGATACTACTTTTTTCTTCATACTAACACCCTCCCTTAATTGTAATAGGTTTTATTGATGATTCTATTATACTTTGGGAGTTTGTTATTTTATATAAGGTAAACCTGTTATTATTTTAATATTTCTGACATTTTGTATATAATATTATTATTTCATTCGTTTTGTTTATTCATTTTGTTGCATTATATACTTCTGTCTTGATATTCAGATGGCGTTATGCCAACAATCCGTTTGAAACTACTTGAAAAATGTGCAATATCACGATATCCAACTTCCCCAGCTACTTCATATACTTTATTCCTGCAATCTGTTAATAATTTCATTGCCATTCGCATACGCACTCTGGTAATATAGGAAGCAACCGTATATTCCGTTTCTTTTTTAAAAATATGACTCAGATGTCCCTCACTGATCCCAAGATTTTCTGCGATCATAGCTACGCTGAGTTCCGGATCACTATAATGCGTTGATATGTACTCTACTGCTTCCATGACATACTTACTCTTATCTCCTTTATTTAACACTAATCCTGGAAGTTCATCTCTTTGTCCTTCTCCCTTCTTATTCTCTGATCTTCGTTTTTCCAGAACTTTTTTTACAGCCTCTTCCAGTTCCCCATCACCAAATGGTTTTAAAATATAATCAGAAGCAAGTAATTTTAATGCACTCTGTGCATAGGAAAACTCTCCATATGCAGTCAGAAAAATAACACTGACATGATTATTATTTTCCTCTCTCAGGATTTTTAACATTTCTATTCCATCCATTTTGGGCATACGGATATCACATATAACCAGTTCCGGATTATATTTACGCACAGCATACAATCCATCCAATCCATTATCTGCTTCTGCGACTACGACACAATCCAGTTCTTTCCAGTCTGTTTCCATTACAATACCCTGACGTACTAATTTTTCATCATCAATTACAATTACCTTGAACATAATTATTTCATTCCCTCTTTTTCCTATATCTCTTCGTATTTTAACGGAAGTTGAAGCACAACTCTCGTTCCTCCTTCGTCAGGTCGTTCAATATGAATACCATATTCTTCGCCATAAGTCAGCCTGATAATTGTGTCTACATTAGAAACTCCAATATGCCCTTCCATTCTTTCCTGCTGTCTGTTATTAAGTGCCTCCATATATTCATCAGAAATACCGCCTCCGTCATCTGTGACTTCAATTTGCAGAACATCCGCTTTTTCCTGAATTTTTACGCATATATTTCCTTCTTCACTTTCTTTTAATCCATGTAAAACCGAATTTTCCACAACAGGCTGTATGATCAGTTTAGGGATTATACATTCCTCCAGTCCCTCCTGTATGTCCACAAAATACGTAAAGCTGTCATTAAAGCGGATTTTCTGTATGTCCACATAACAGTTTACCAGATCCAGTTCTTCTTTTAATTGAATAAACTGTCTTTTGGAAATACTCGTCCTCAGTATTTTGGCAAGTCCGGCTGCCATAGTTGCAATCTCAGGTATATGATTTACTTTCGCTACCCATTTCATGGTATCCAGCGTATTATAAAGAAAATGTGGATTTAACTGTGCCTGCATCATGGCAATATGAGAAGCATTCAACTCCTTCTGCCTTTGAACTCTCTCCTGCACATTCTGTGCCAGTTCATTTGCCATAATATTAAAATTTACAGACATTTGTCCCAATTCATCTTCTCTGTCCGACGCAATTCTAACATCCAGGTTACCTTCCTGTAACTTCTTCATAGCTGTATTCATTTTCTCGATCGGTCTGGTAAGATTACGGCTCAATCCTGCTACCACAATAATGCAAAGGACTCCGCTGATCGTGATCATAACGATCAACACTCTGTACATAGTACTTAATACTTCCTTAGAGAATACATTGGGGCAGGATATAATTGTATACAACCCGCTGTTACCCAATGGTTCTATCAATACCTCACCTGCGTGATATGTTCCCGTCACTCTGTAACCTTTCATCAGATTTTCCCTGATCTGATCTGCCTGCTGAAAACCGGTTCCATAAACGACTCTCCAGTAAGAATCCAGAAAAGCGACTTCTGCTTTCTCGTTTCCACTTTCCCTTATCACTCTTTTGAAATTATCCTCATTCATACTGATGACGACATATCCTTTCGTTTTTCCATCTTCTCCCCCTAATTTGCCGGCTATACGGAACAATACTCCATTCTCATTTTCTTCTGCTCTGCGAAATACCAGTTGATCTGTACTGTCATTATCTTCCACAGCATATAAAATTCCCCAATATGTTGGAAGTTTTTCTCTTTTGGTTCCCTGTGCCGTCGTAAAAACACACTCTCCCTGCCTGTTATACAGGTCAAACTGCGCATAAGGCCGATAATTACTTACTTCTTTATAAAACTGAAGATATGTCTTACTTTTTGACCAGGTATCCACTTCATTCAACAT
>CAYRAW010000305.1:0-3531 GCA_964422225.1 uncultured Roseburia sp. | reverse complement strand
GGCAACAGTACAGGCAGCCATTGGTTCTGTTCCGATGGCAATGGGCTTAGCCTGTGGACAGATCGTGCTTTCTGTGGCTGTACTGGCGATACTGATCACAGCACCGCTTGGGGCAATTATCGGAAGCTGTTGGAGAAAGAATAGGTTAGAGCAGTTCTGCATAATCTTCCGGTAAGAAACGGTGATAAATGATATGACAGCCCTCATCCTTGAAGCAGTAGTAATAACGGTCAGTCGAATTAATGAAGTGAATGGCGGTATCGAATTCGTCGTCAGTGATTTCTTCAATGATGCAATCACAGGGCTGCTTGTGGAATAGTTCTATAATCTGCGTCATGGTAGTGCCATGGGTAGCCAAGCTTAGCCTGCTCTTCCAGGATCAGGTCGGCAAGGATTTCTTCTAATAAATTATATTCTGTGTTTAGCGAAGTCATGAGGTTGGAATCTCCTTTGGTGAAATAAATAAATGCAGGTAAATGAAATGGAGGTATATTACAGGTTATGACAAAAATTTTAATCATAGAAGATGAAATACGTCTGGCAGATGCTTTATATGACTGGTTTCGCAGTAAGAATTTTCAGGTGACGGTTTGTCATGATGGAATATCCGGATATGAGACCGCATTAAAAAATCCTTATGATGCAATTATTTCAGACGTAATGCTGCCAGGGATAGATGGCTTTTCCATAGTGAAAAATTTGAGGAGTATGAAAGTTAGGACACCGGTTATTATGCTTACAGCCAGGGTGGAGCTACAGGATAAATTGCAGGGATTTGATGCAGGGGCAGAAGACTATCTTACCAAGCCTTTTGAAATAGAAGAGTTGGATGCACGTGTAAAAGTACTGCTAAGAAAAAATGAGAAAGGAAAGAAAGTGGCAGAAGAAAATAGAGAGGGACCAGATTTTGTACTGGAAAAAAACAGCCGTATATTGAAAAATTCGGGTGGAAATAAAAAGGTGAAATTATCAGGAAAAGAATATACATTGTTATCTTATTTTGTGGAAAATTATGATCAGATATTGTCTAAGGAGCAGATTACGGTTCGAATCTGGGGCTATGACACGGATGTAGAATATAATAATGAAGAGGTATATATTTCATTTCTGCGTAAGAAGCTGAAGTTTATCGAAACGGATACGGTGATTGAGACCGTCAGAGGTGTCGGGTATCGCCTCAGAGGGAAAAACGATGAAACAGTTTAAGAAGAAAATCATGGGACTTCTTTTATTGATTTATATGATTGCTGCAGTATTCATTCTGGCACTTCTGAATTTTTCTTATGTGCAGAATAATAAAAACAGTATTTCCAGAATTTTGAACATGAAATTTCAGATTGCATCCGGTCAGAGTGAAAATAGACAAGAGGAAGTTCCAAAAGAACAGGAAAGAATCAGCAGTGCCAGGCGTGAAAAAGCAACAGCAAAAGAAGACAGCTATGTCAAAAAAAGCTATATTGTAGCTAAAGCAGAGGATGGGACATTATATGTTAAAAATATGCTGCCAGATACCGGCGTTTCAGAAGAGGAGATTGTAGAAACAGCAGAAAAATTTCTGGAAACGAAAAAAACATCTGGAAGTTATGAAAATTATCAGTTTGAAATTTCTGTTCATGAAGGAGAACTGCTCATTGCCTTTGCTGATATCACATCTTTAAAGATGGAAGAACAGAAATATTTCATTTTCTCGGTGCTGGCAGCTTTCGTTTTAGGAATCTTATGGGTTTATCCGGCTTGGAAAATTACGGAAAAAATGATCGCACCCTTAGAGGAAGCCATCCGTTTACAGAAAGAGTTTGTAATGTTTGCCGGACATGAACTGAAAACACCGGTTACCGTTATGAAGGCAAGCCTTGATATGCTTGAAAGAGAAGGTACCCACAGCAAATATCTGGATTATGCGGTGGAAGAAAATGAAAAAATGCGTAAACTGATAATAGAACTTCTGGATTATTCAAAAATGGAGTATCAGGAAGAAAAAAGTTTCTGGGAGAGCGTAAATTTCAGCCAGTGTATAGAGGGAATTTCTCTGGAGTTTGAGGCAATGGCTTTTGAAAAAGAGATTATATTGATAACTGACATACAGCAGAATCTGATTATTGCCGGTAACAAAGAAATGCTGGAGAGAATGGCAGAAACTCTTCTGGAAAACGCAATCCGGCATACAGAGACTGGAAAAGAAGTAAAGGTTGTTTTAAAAAAGAACGAGAAAAAAGTGCGTTTTTCTGTGGAAAACCAGGGAAAAACGATTCCAGAGGAAGAACGCAGGCGGATTTTTGAAAAATTTTATCATGTTTCCAGCCCGAAAGAGGGGCACTATGGATTGGGACTGGCTATTGCACAGTCAATTGCCGTGAAACATCATACGGAAATAACAGTGATAAGCGAGAATGGCTGGAACTGTTTTATAACAGACTTTCCGTTTCTTCGCAGAGAATAAAAGATTTGTGAAAACCTTGTGAATTTACCTGAAAATTTATTTTTTCAAGGAATTTTCAAGTTTTTTTTCATATAATCATGTCTGTAATAAATTCTGATTAAGAAAGGAGCACAGTCAATGAAAAGAAAGCAGATAGCTGCAATTATACCAGCAATGACAATAGTGCTGGGGATCACAGCATGCGGATCAGAAAACGTAAGTGCAGAGCAGGAGAATAAAGAACAGACAGAAATTGAAAGTACCTTAAATATTTCAAACAACGATGAAATTACATGGAGCTATGACAGTCAGTCGGATTCTTGGACAATGTCTGTAACATGTGCAGTTGCAAATCCAGAACTGCCGGATTATCAGGGCGTTTCTGTAAATGTTCCTGGTGCATATGTAAAAGGAATTGATACAGATGGGGACGGAACGGAGGATATAACAGGAAAAACTTATTTGGAGGACGTAAATGGACAGCTTGTGATTGATGATAGTGCTGAAATTACGAATGAAAATGGACAGACTTATACAGCATCTACAGCACCGGTTATTATAAATACAGGAGCTGCAGGATACAGTGCACAGGAAAATCAAAAGGCATCTTCCAGCAATGCGGCATATGGATATATCAATGTGGCATGTGGAAACCGTGGCAAGCAGAGTACGGTAACGGACGAGAATGGGGAGGAATATTATACCGGTGATGCGCCGCTCTGCCTGGTAGATCAGAAAAATGCAATCCGTTTTGTAAAGTATAATATCATCCTAGGAAATCTCCCGGGAAATACAGAATATTTCGTATCTACGGGAGGTTCAGGCGGTGGAGCACATGCGGCAATGGTAGCAGCAACTTCTGACAATTCAGATTATTTCCCGTATGAAGTAGAGGCAGGGGCAGTTGGAATCTATCAGAATGAAGATGGAACTTATTCAGAGACCATAGGATCAGAGGATACTGAAATTTCAGATGGAGTATGGGGATGCGTTGCATACAGTGCAATCACTTCTTTACAGGAAGCTGACATGGCAATGGCATTTGAATACTATCTTGATACAGATTATGAATTTAATACAGATTTTCAGAAAAAGCTGGCAGAATACCTGTC
>CAYRAW010000304.1:0-3584 GCA_964422225.1 uncultured Roseburia sp. | reverse complement strand
TTTTTGTTCTTGCCAAATATAATGGATGACTTCTTCTCATTGACTGTGATATCACCATGGAGATTTATTTTATGTACGCCAAATTCAAATGTTTGTGATGCTTCTTTATACACACCATTTTGTGCATATTTTATTGTAACATAGTATGGTGTTTCACTGTCTGACAGAGCCTGTCCCTTTACTATGAAATCTTTACCGTCTTTTTGAATATATAAATGTCCGGCATCTTTGATTTCTTTACCATCTTTATCAGATTCGTAACATGTGATATCGTCAGTGTCAACACCTGCTTCATATTTAAATGTTACTGCCTCACCATATTCATGGCTTGTCTGGGTGCAATCCGGTGTATACTTGACTTCATTATCCAGTCTTGCAAAATTCAGAGTAATGATCTGCTCATCTGCATCATAATTATCATTTCCTGCATAATAGAAACGAAGATAAGTTGTTGCTTTGTCTTTATTATCACTGTTATTATTTATTACTGTGATATTTTTGGTCCACAGAAAATTATTTACATTAATGGTAAGCTGCCGGTTATCTACAGGCTGTCCATCTGCATCTACTTCTGTACAGGTCACATCCGCAAGACTATATTCTTTTGGTATTGTATATGTGATCTTATCACAGTACCTGTAAGGATCATTATTTTTATCAGCAGTATATGTGATCTGTGCTTTTTTTCTGGTAAGTGCTAATTTATAGGTCTGTTCCCATTCCTTATATATATCATTTCCTGCATAAGTTACAGTAAAGCAGACATTTGCTGTCGCATCCTTCTCAGGATTTGCCACAGTAATGCTGTAAGAATTATCTTTTTTATCATATGTGATCTTTACATTACTATTTTTGATAGCAGTGCCCTGTTCATCAGATACAAAGTACTTGGCATCACCAATACAAATACCATCTGTTAATTCATATTTTATACTCTCATTAAAATAGAAAGCATCCTGCTGTACTTCAAATACTGCGGTCTGATCCAGTTTCTCAATAGTTACTGTTTCAGCAGTAATTTCTTCTTCATTTGCTACTGCCTGTAACTGATATTCTCCTGCTGCATTTACTGTAAAATCACCTTCGATCATACAATCAGAAGCCTGACCATTTGAACTGATCAGTTTATCTATAATACTCTCCTGTGCATAATTTCCACCGGCAATTTTGTTTCCATTATTATTGATCGTATATTCTTTCTGTTCCAGACTGTACTTGATCTCATCTTTTCTGTCATTTAATGATATCTTATCATCCATACCATCTAATACAATGTCTGTATTTAAAGCATAAGAAATCTTATAACCTGTACATACATCATCATTCATGATTTTATCAACAGCCGTAACATTAAGGGAAGTCGGGGTAAATTCCTTTACACTGATCGCCTCAGGTACTGTTACTTCTATATCTTTTGTTTTGGATGTATCTGACACATCATCACCCGTTACTTCAATACACGCAGAATATTTACCACTCTGTGTGATCTTAACTGTACCGGATACGGAGATTGTCTGAGCATCGTCACCTTCCTTTAATGTGATCGTCTGGGTATCTACAGTCTGTTCTTCTCCGTCTTCATTCTTAATGACCAGTTTTACAGTACAACTCTTAGAAATCGGTTCCGGTTTAGCCGGATTTAAGAAATTAGGATCAGCATCCGTATCTCCATCTGTATCCCCGTCTGTGTCAGGATCTGTGTCCGTGTCAGGATCTACTACAGGAGTTGAGTCTATCTGTAATGCTGCCTGTGCAGAACCGCTTATTTCTGCCTCATAATATCCACTAGAGCCTTCTTTTCCACTTACATAAGACAGATTAATATCATTTAAAACAACATTACTGACCTGAAGTGAGGCGTCAGCACTATAAACTGCTATTCCTAATGCCTCTGCCGTTGTTTCTTCTGTTGTTGTTTCTTCTTCCGTTGTCGTTTCTTCTTCCGTTGTCGTTTCTTCTTCTGTCGTTGTCTCTTCTTCGCTGCTTGTTTCCTTTGTTTCTTCTTCTGAAACTGTTTGTGTCTCATTTTCAACAGATTCCTGTTCCTTTGAAACCTCTGTTATCTGGTCTGCTTCTTCTGATCCCGGATTTTGATCGGCTTCATTTTGAACAGCTTCATTTTGAACAGCTTCATTTTGAACAGCTTCATTTTGAACAGCTTCTTTGTCATTTTCCTCCTGCACATTCTGTGATTCCTGTACATCTGTCTGTGCTGTCGGGGTTTCCTCCACATTAGCTTCTGCTGCTACCGTCTGTATGGGATATGAGCTTGTCAAAAGCGCACATACCATGATCAGGCAGCTGATTCTTTTCACTGTTAACTTAATACTCCTCTTCATTTCCTTCTTACCTTTCCTACATTATGTTAAAGTACCAGTTCTGTATGAATAAAGGTAATGTCCAACATTATATTGTTCTTGTTGTCCTGTTCATTCTGACTGACTAATAGTACTGTGTCCTGTGTGTCACCTAATACTGTTGTAACATCTTGCCCTTTATATTGGTTATTTATATTCTCCTGCTTCTGAAGCAGTTGGGTGATATCTTCTGTCTGCATCTGTAACCTTCGTGTTCGAAGTTCTTCATGTAGAAGATCGTTTGTACTGATTTTCTGCGTCATATGTTCTGCCATTGCTTTATTCTTATGTACTGGTGGAAGTTTCTTACCTCTAAGAATCCTCCAGGCTCTTCTCACATCAAACACAAAAAACATCAGCACTGCAGATATTGTTAAAATGATCATTGCTCCGAGAAACAGCCTCGACAGCAATATCATCTGGTCAACTGTCATACTCATTCCTGTTTCTCCTCCTTATAACTGGATCTTATCATAGGTTCTGCCTGTTTCATCAGGTTTCTGATATCATTTATTTCTTCATCAACCTTACTGTTGGAATTATGCTCCATTGCATTGATATCTGATGAAATTTCATTATATACAGCCATAATTTCGTCTTTTGTAATGCCATCTTCTTTCAGGTATTTTGCATATTCTGTAGAACGTGTGATAATCTCCTGATACAGCCTGAGAGTTATCAATTCTCTGTCTGGTGCCGCATCATTAAGCTTTTTCAGTTCTATCAGATTCTGCCAGTACGTGCCATACATACCTTCATCTGTGCCTTCTATCTGTGCAGCAATAATTTTCTTATAGAAATTGCCTATTTCAATATAAATATTACAACGTTTATATTCCTGCTCCATTCCTTCCATATTTGCATAATAGGAAGCTGCCGTAGTGAACCATGGAACCGCTGTGGATTGTCTGCTTTCCTGATGTTCATAGTAGAACCAGTAAGCATTTCCAATACGGAAACATAAATCTGCATATTCCTGTTTATTGGTTTCTTCCAGTTTCTGAAGATATTTCTGTGTACTGGCATTGAGCCGGATCAACGTTTTTTCCTCATCATCTGTGAAAACGCCATCTTCGATAAAATTATCTATCAAGCCCAAATAGGCATCTTCTTTCGTGCTATCTGTATCAATTGCTTCAAGGTAGTATGCTTTTTTATCTTCCTGGCTGCTGGCTTTCTGCGCAGCATCTATGAGATAAGCATATTCACTTTTCTGCTGTCCTCTGG
>CAYRAW010000303.1:0-3588 GCA_964422225.1 uncultured Roseburia sp. | reverse complement strand
TGGTTACCATTCTTGTTTGATATCTATCTGCGCCAACAATATATGCCATAACGAATCCCCCTACGATACTGTATTTGGTAGTTTTATTATAGCATTTTTCTTAATTGTTAGACAGTCTGACGCACCGGTCGGTATACGGCGCTTTCAACAGTTGACGTGCACTCTGTAATACGTATCAACTATGCCACAGAATCCGGCCTTTTGCAGACGCTGTCTTGACATTGCCATTGCTACTGTCTGGGTTCCTGTTATAAACCATATGCCACGTCTCGTATTTCCTGCCATGAATGCCAGGTCATATGGAATCCCCATTCTCAGAAGATTCCTTATCTTTGTTCGTGGTTTTCTCCATTGCTTCCAGATACACATCCTGACCCTGTGATATAACCAGGTGTCCAGTCTGTTCAGCTTATATCCAAACCTTGCTATTCCATAATAGTTCATCCATCCAGTTATGTACTGTTTAAGTCTGACAATAATATGATATTAGAGTAGATACTTGTGTCTGTTTTTAGTTTTCCATGTCGTCATACCACAAGTCTAACACAAACCTCTACTTTTGCCTACCTTAACCCACAGTCTGAAGCCAGTGGGATTGCGGCAGCCTTATTTCAAACATAAAAAGCAGCAAATCAATTTACTGTTCTGCTGCCCTGTCCACTATTTTCCTAAACTTTAAAATCAAATCCCTGAACTGCCTATCTTTTCTTCCTGCAAACGGAGAATCTCATTTGTTATCGGTGTTTCCATGTTTCAAATGTTTTTTCCCATGCTCTGTTCTGTCTGTCCATGACCATACCCATGCTCCAGATCAATGTCACACAAATTTCCGTTCCAGATACTTATTGATTTGTCTACTGATGCTCCCAACCAAAATGGCTGCTGCTACGGTTCCTTCTCTGACTCCATAGATCCCGTGAAGAAACAGCGCTGACAATATGCAGGAGATCACGACCAGTGAGACATCAAAGCCGACCTTCATCGTGCCAAATTTTATAGGACAAATTTTGCATACAGCAAGGATAAAGCCTTCTCCTGCAAGGGTGATCACATTTGCCGTCACTTCAATACTGACACCAACTGCGACCAGAATGATGCCTATTCCACAAAACAGCCATTGCTGAACGTAATTGGCAGGATTAAAAAATGCAAGAGCCTCAACTGCCAAATCCGTCATAAACCCAAAAAGGAATGCGATTGGAAGCTGCAACAACTGAATCCAATCATACTTTTCCCGCAAAATAAGGATCTGCAATAAGATCAATACGCAGTGCATAATAATCGTTGTCGTTCCAACGGTCAGCCCACTGATTTGTCCTGTCACATACGGCAAACTTGAGATCGGCGAAGTCCCCAAATTTCCCTTAATAGAAAAGCTCACTCCAAAAGCCATAATGAGCAGACCAATCATCAAGAATAGCCACCTTTTAATTGATTTGATATTATCGTTCATAACATACTCTCCTCTTTTGATAATAAATCCCAGAAAATCAAATGTTTCAGGCTTCCTTTCTCCCTTTGCTCTACGATTTTTCTCTGCAAATCTCCCAAATTCAATCAGTCTGCTTTTACTACTTTCCAGTTCCAGTCCAAACTTTTCCATTCGTTCCTTTAACTCTTTATAGTATCTTTCAGCTTCTGACTTATATTGAAATCCTGCAACAAAATCATCCGCAAAGTTGACGAGAAAACTCTCTCCCTGCATTTCCCTTTGCACCACCAGTTTGAACCACAGCGTCAGCACATGATGCATGTATATATTTGCAAGTATCGGACTCATTATTGAACCTTGTGCTGAACCTTCCTCTGTTGGCTCAAATTTACCTTGTTCCATTATTCCTGCTTTGAGGTATTTGCGTATTAGCCACAGTATTTTCTTCACTGCCATCTGCACAATTTTATCCTCATAAGAAGCAATCCCTAATGGTCGTTTCTTTCCATTTGCTTTTGGTATATATACCCTCAGTGACGGAAGTGGCTTAAAGGATTTGTTTTTCAACCTCTGTACTAAGTCCTTGATATTTCTATCAAGGTCCATCCCATACTCATCCTTAGTTACTTTGTCAATTCCGACTGCTTTGCTCCCATCTAATTCCTTATGGCATTGCTTTAGCATATCTTCATTTATCAAGTGGTACACGGATGTAAATATAGGATGTTTTGATGTTGCCGATATCTCAGCTATTCTTACTAATTTCGTTTCCATTATTTCCTCCGTCCCTGAGTACGGATAATGTGTCCTCAGTAAGACCTTTACTATGCAATCCCCTTCCCTCCATCGGCATTACCCGATTTCTACAGTACTATGGGCCTGTCCGACTACCTACTATTCATTTGAAATCCTCCGTTTTCAGTTGTAACTTCATACTCTTTTTCGAGAAATGGCAGGTTCTCCCCAGTTGATGTGTATTCACAATGTAAAGCATGATTGGTTCTCTGACTCCGCAGTGCCACATAACACTCGCCATATCGCATTACATGATATTGTCTTCCGCACCAGTTAAGACGTCGACCGACTGAAGTTAACGTTTCGAAGCTCAATCACTATTCAACCCTGCTTTCTTGCTGTCTACGCTTGTCAGATGCCGTTACCGGCATCATCCCAAGACTCGCTATTATCTGGTTGGCTAAACCTTCGATAAACCGGATTCCCACCGGCTTGACTACACACCCTTGGCTGGACGCACAACTGGAAGTTGTAGGGGACAATACCTGATCAGCCTGCCTTGGCTTGTTTATAAAGGAGACCACTTTTGATCAGTAATAGCAGAAAAGCAACTATTATTGCATATGGTTCTTTCGTCATTGCCAAAAACAAAACAGCGATAACACTGCATCCTATAGACAATGCAGTAATAACCTTTTTGCCTTTTTCAAATTTGAAATAGACCATCAATATTTTCACAATCCCGATAATCGTTAAAGTGATGAACATTATCCAATAAATGGTAATAATCCATTTATTATTGTCTACATACTCAAAAAGATTTACCGAATAGATATAACCATTGACCGGCTTGGGATACAGCGGAAGAAAAATAAGCATCAAAGAAAGCAAGTCAACAAATCCCCATAATAAGTCACATACACTATTGAGATTTGATTTGTTTTCTTTTTCTGCAATCAAAATCAACTGTTCTCCAGATAACAGATCATCGATCGACACAGAAAAATATCGAGATATTTCCTTTAATGAATCTATGCTCGGATATCCTCTTCCGGATTCCCATTTTGAAATTGCAGTTCTAGATACAAATAATGCCGCAGCCAGTTCTTCTTGTGTCATTCCCCGGCTTTTTCTTAATTCCTGAAGTTTTTCATGAAATTCCAAAACCTCCACCTCTTGCTCGTTTTATTTATTCTTTATTGACAGTATAACCGCTCCCTGATAAACAGAAAATAATCCAATGCTTAACAATATGCCACCTACAATATCCGTGAGCCAATGTACTCCCGAAATCAATCTGCCAATAACCATGAATGCCGAAAAAGCGATTGTTACAATCGTTATCACTTTTTTGACTGCAATGCTTGACAGCCTGCGCTGAGTCTGTTCGATCAAAGTCGGCATCACACACAATACCAATA
>CAYRAW010000302.1:0-3607 GCA_964422225.1 uncultured Roseburia sp. | reverse complement strand
CTAATGTCAGAACTGCCACAAAATTAGTTGAAACAAGCTTAACTAAATGACATTGTATTGGGAATACTTATGATAAATATATTGGTGCTGAATATTGATGAAAAGTTGAGACATGAACAGCGAAATTGACCTCAGAAAGTGTAATGGATTATGAAAAATAAAGATTTAAAAGATAAATGGCTGCAATATGAAAAAAAATGGAAATTTCGTGATTTCTATTTTAATAAATGCCTGAGAAGACATGGAATTGTAAAATATTTTCATCGTGAGCCGGTTATGCCAAGATTTGCACATAGATCAGTCATGTCTTCTGCAAAAACAAATGCCTATCTATATGATAAAATTCAATCTGGAGAACCATTTCTGGCATGCCGCTTTGGAAATACAGAGCTTCAGACAGTAGTAGGCAATCTAAAGGTAAAAATACTGGGTCATTCTAAAGAAGCGGATGAGTATTTGGATAAATGGTTTACAAGATTAGGAAAAGACTCGGGATTTTTTCCAATTGATTATCAATATCTTGATAAATTTACAGATTGTATTTTGGATGCCGCCTCACAGGCAGATTTGCTGGCGATGTGGCATTTGAATATGGAAGATTTTGTAATAGAAGAATATGCACCAAATGTGGATTTGACTTTTCTGTTCAGATTGGAACCCTGGCTTGCAAAGAAGAATCCGTGGTCTGCTGCTTTGAAAGGGAAGAAAGTATTAGTAATACATCCGTTCGAGGATACGATTAAAGCACAGTATCTGAAACGAGAAAAACTATTCCCAGGCACGGATATTTTACCTGAGTTTGAATTGAAAACATTAAAAGCAGTACAAACATTATGTGGAGAGAAAGATGAGAGATTTACCACATGGTTTGAAGCATTAGAATATATGTTTGAAGAGGCAATGAAGATAGACTTCGATATCGCAATCATTGGCTGTGGTGCTTATGGTATGCCACTGGCTGCCAAGCTGAAAAAAGCAGGAAAGCAGGCAATTCATTTAGGCGGGGCAACACAGCTTCTGTTTGGCATTAAGGGGAAAAGGTGGGAAGATAATTATCCGTCAAAGATAGCTTCCTGCTTTAATGAGTATTGGGTTTATCCCGCTGATTCCGAAAAACCTAAAAAGGCGGGTACTGTTGAAATGGGATGTTATTGGAAATAGAGGACGGATTGATGAAATTAAATTCAAATGCAATAAGAAGAATGCTTGGCTGGATATATGTATATTTTTTCCTGGGTTTGGCTGTATTGAAGTCAATGACAGTGGCAGGGTTTGTAGTGCTGATGATTTTGGCACTATTCAGTTTTGCTATTGATATGAGATATAAGAACGAGTTTGACAGGATGTCTTTAAAAAATTGGAAGCTCCTGTTTTTCCCGTTATTGGCATGGACTTTTTCCACGCTGATATATATTCCGATAGAGTTATATACTACAAATCCGGGTGATTTTCAGTTCGGATTCTGGCATTATGTATTTGTGCTGACTGTCGGAATGATTGGAATCGTTTTAGTGTCATTTGTAACGAGCCTTGTTTTTCTGTCAAAAAGGCAGGCAGAATTTTTGTATACAATTTTATTTTCCTTAGTATTTATGGGATACATCCAGGGAATGTTTTTGAATAAAAGTATGGAAATACTGACTGGAGACAGCCAGACATGGGAAACCAAAGCTATCATTACAAATGGCGCAGTCTGGGTAATTTTCGTGCTAGCCTGTGTATGCGTTTCCATGAAAAGAGAAAACATAAGAAAAGTAAGGAATGCTTTGTGCATTTATTTATGTCTGGTGCAAATGGCAGCAGTGGTATCATTGGTTATTACAGGCAATACTAACAGTGATGCCAAATTTAAAGCATTTACAGACAAAGGCTCATTGGAAATCAGTCAGGGCAAGAGTGTAATCGTGCTTCTTCTGGATAGATTCGATATTGAATTTCTGGAGAGTGCCATGGAGACTAATCCTGATATTGCGGAAGAACTGAAAGATTTTACATATTATCCTAATGCGACTTGTGAATTTTCAAGGACAAGCAATGCAGTTCCTTACCTTTTAACAGGAACGTCCAGACCATTAGAGATGACTGAAAATGAATACACAGAATATGCATATGCTGAGAGCGACTTCCTGACACAAATACAAAATGCGGGATACAGGATTGGATTGTATACAAGTGAGAACTTAGTGCCGGAGTGTTATAGGGATGTGGCGGAGAATAATGGCGATGATGTTAAAAAACAGTGTGGATTTCTTTCAACAATATCTACAATGATGAAATGTTCAAAATATAGAATGGCTCCGCTTTATTTCAAGGATTATTATTATTACTATACCAGTGAGATTACCGATTTGATTGAAAATAAGGAAATATGGAATATTGATGATGATTATCCGTTTTATGAGAAATTGATGAAAACCGGGCTTTCAATCTCAGATGATGCTGCTACAAAGGGAAAGTTTTATTTTTATCACTTATTTGGAACACATGGTCCAACTAATTTATCAGCAGATATGAAACCGGTAGAATCAGGAAGCGTATCCTTGGAGGAGCAGACACAGGCCAGTCTGAATATTGTTTTTGAATATTTGAAACAGTTAAGGGAGCTTGACAGATACGATGATGCTACTGTCATAATTACCGCAGACCATGGTGTACAGTTAGAAACGCAATATTACAAAGACAACGGTGAAGTAGACAGGACAACGAATCCGGTCATTTTGATAAAGCAATCTCAGGAAAAGCATGATGCGATGGTGGTTGAGAATGTGGCTGTGTCCCAAGCAAGTTTTTTCCCTACCATTTGCAAAGCACTTAATATAGAGTATAATGGCACTGAAAAAGCCTTTGATGAATTGACAGATAAGGATAATGTCGAACGTACTTATGAGAGTGTGTGGGGAGATGCAATAGATATTTTCGCGATAACAGGTGATGCAAGACTGAAAGAGAATTGGAGTCTGACTTACAGCAATCATTAGCAGTTTTTACGGGGGAGGATAAATTGTGTTATTTTGGTTTTTAATGCTTGTATTGATAATAATTAGTATTACGATGACTATGCTGTCAGTATACAAAAATCAGAAAAAGTATTTAGTAAAAACCTTTTTTTATTATGGAGCATGGAATATCTTGGTTATTTCAAGCCTTAAAGTTTATGTTGGTGATGAAGGCTTGACTGTTTATGAAAGTTTTGCGCAGATATGGGCACGTTCGCTGGTTCATTACGGAATATTAATGTTAGTAGCAAGTGTTGCTATGTATATTTTTTGTAAATATATATTAAGACAAAAAATGTATATGTTTATAAAGTATAAGGTATTTTGTTTATTTGTAGTATTAAGCATTTATTATTTAGTATTAGGGGAAATTACAAATATTGCATATTGCTTGATATGGGGCATAAGCTTTGTGCTAACGATAATATTGTGCAGAGTAAAAAAAGAAACAAATGATTCTGTTGAGCCGGCAGAAATAGGAAGTTTCTGTAAAAAAATAGCTCCATATATAGTGTTCGTATTTGTCTCCAATGTAGTTTTTCCACCATGTGAATTGTATTTGAGTAATGTAAACGAATTTCTGTTTCCATTTTGGGATTATTTTTCTGTTA
>CAYRAW010000301.1:0-3618 GCA_964422225.1 uncultured Roseburia sp. | reverse complement strand
GCAAGAATCGTACCCACTTCACAGGTTGTCCGATTCACTCTCCATGCTCCGGCAAGTACCACCAGAACAAGTCCCAGGTTCAGCAGCAGATTCATGGCAGGATTTACAACCGCCATTGTGATACCTGCCTTTTTCTCCTTCATAACGACTTCCTGATTCAGGGTATCGTACCTCTGTTTCTCATATTGTGTCTTGGACAGCGCTTTGATCACACGGATTCCTGCTGTGTCTTCCCTGATCAGTCTCACAAAATGATCTATTGACTCCTGCAATGACGTGTACATGGGAATACTCTGTCTGGAAGTTCTATATGTGACCCATATGATTGCGGGCATAACCGACAGCAGTACCAGAGTCAAAACAGGGTCCAGCGTTAACGTGACCAGAATTCCACCTATTACCAGGATCGGTGCACGCACTCCCAGCCTTTGAATTCTGCCAAGCATCTGGTGTACATTATAGGTATCTGTCGTCAGTCTTGATATAAGTGACGGCTGTGTAAATTTGTCGGTCTGTGAATTGGACAAATACATCACTTTGGAAAACAGATCATGTCGTATCTGTTCCGTAGTATCTCTGGCAACTTTGGATGCCTTTCGATTTGCCATAACATTAAAAGTCAGAGCAAGCACAGAACACACCAGCATTGCAATTCCCCAAAGATAAATCTGCATCTTCTCCTGTCTGGGAATTACTGTATCGATCATGTACGCCAGAATCCATGGCAGGCACAGATCCATGATCGTGCCGACAAATTTGATCACAAATCCTCCTGCCATCCTCAGATAATAAGGTCTTAAGTAATAAGTCAGTACTTTTTTCACAGCTTTCCTCCCTCTGGCAATGGACAACTGATCCCCAGCGTCTGAGCGATCAGCCCCAGTGCCCACCTGAAGCTTTCTTCTTCAATATCAGAATAATTTACAATAATCGTATGTGCGTATTTTTCTTTATTCTGTACACAATACTCAGACAGGCAGTCCAGCCTGATACTGTTTTGCGCTGCGATCCATTTCAATTCCGTATCGCTTAAATCTGTAGTTACCCTCATCAGGAAATGATTACCTGCACCTTTTTCCAATATTTCCACCCGTTCACAAAGCGGTGACTGCTGCAGGACTTCCAGTATTTTATCCCTTTTATTCCTGTAAAAATTCTTCATTCTGTGGATATGTCTGTCAAAATATCCCTTCCGCATGAATTCAGCAAGCGCGTATTGTTCAAAAGCAGATACTGTACATGCATAGAAATTCATGGTGCTGACATAACGTTCCATCAATGCCGTAGGCAGAACCATGTAACTGATCCGGATCGAGGGAGCAATTGTCTTGGAAAAAGTATTAAAATATATGACACGATGATTCTTATCCATACTTTGAATTGATGGAATAGGACGTTTGCAAAACCGGAATTCGCTATCGTAATCGTCCTCGATAATATATCTGCCAAGTTCCTCCTCTGCCCAGTCAAGAATCTCCTGTCTTCTTCCAACAGGCATAATGATCCCTGTCGGGAAATGATGCCCAGGCGATACATGAACTACGTTGGCTCCGCATTGTCTAAGGGAATCCATTCTGATTCCCTCTTCATCAATTTCTACATATCTCCATTGCAGGGCATTTGCCTGATAAATCTTTGCAAACCGATGATATCCCGGGTCCTCGATCGCGTATATGCTGTCCCTTCCTAATAACTGAAGCAGTCTGCCATATAAGTATTCCGTTCCGGCTCCAATAATAATCTGCTCCGGTGCAACATCCATTCCCCGATATTCATAGAGATATCTGGCTATTTCTGCCCTTAATTCATACACTCCGGCAAAAGGCACCGTATCCAGCAATACATTCTCTCTATCAGATAATACTTCACGCATGACTTTTGCCCAGGTATCATACGGAAACTTCTCTATGGCTGCACGATTAGAAGTCAGATCCACAACAGGCAGACTCTCCTTTTCCGTTTTTCCTGCTGCCGGCTCTGCATAACTTCTTATTCTGTTTTTCGCTGTGTTTTGCATTCCTCCAGACCGCCGCTCTGTTTCCATGACAAAGTAGCCCTGCTTCTCTTTTGCCGTGATATATCCTTCAAGCAGAAGCTGTTCATAGGCATTTTCCACGGTTTTTAAACTGACCTGATGCTGCTGAGCCATCTTTCTCTTGGATGGAAGTTTCGCCCCACCTGCAAGCCTGCCATCTATTATATCCTCTTTAATGCACTGATAAAGGTATTCATAAATCGCCAGATTCCCTTTTTCAGACAGATCATAAGTCAACATTTCAATCTGGTCTCCTCATTTTTCTTTAATTTGGTTATTTAAAAGATACCACTTTTTATTATAATGAGGTTCATAAGGAATCGCAAGGACAAAAAAATCAGTAATAAAACGGAGGTTTAATTATGGGTGTATATGCAATCACAGGCGCATCCAGCGGAATCGGCGCCAAAACAAAAGAATTACTGGAAGCAGAAGGCAATCAGGTTATCAACATTGATCTAAAAGGCGGAGACATCTGTGTCAATCTGGCATCCGAAGAAGGCAGACAACAGGCAATCAACGAACTTCACAGACTTTGCCCGGACGGACTTGACGGCATGATCTGCAATGCAGGAGTATCCGGTGCATGCGGTAATCTGACATTAATTGTTTCTCTTAATTATTTTGGAACAGTAGCAATTGCCAGAGGAGTCTATGATCTGTTGGAAAAGAAACATGGAAGTTGCGTTGTCACAGCATCCAATACCATTTCACAGGGTGCAGGCAGAATGGACCTGGTCGACCTCCTCAACAATATCGGTGATGAGAAGAAAATTCTGGAACTGGTCAATGAACTGGATTCTTCCAGTCTCAGTGTAGGTAACAGTCTCTATGTATCTACCAAATATGCACTGGCCCGCTGGGTCAGACGTGTATCAGCATCCTGGGCTGCCAATGGTGTGCGTATCAACGCAATTGCTCCCGGCAATGTCAATACTGCCATGACTGCTACTATGAGTACAACTGCCAAAATGGCACTGAACGCCCTGCCTATCCCTACCAAGTTCGGTCTGGAGACTCTGATGGACCCGGAAGAAATCGCTGAGGTCATGATCTTCCTCGTATCCCATAAGGCAAGCGGCATCAATGGCAATGTCATGTTCGTTGATGGCGGTACAGATGCTCTGCTCAATTCTGAAAAAGTATATTAAATCAAGGGGGATCAATTATGAAACCAATCGAAAAATATGTAGAAGCTATGGAAAATAAAGATTTTGCAGGTCTTGCTGACTTGTTCACAAAGGATGGTATTTTGTGTGATTACTGTTCTAATTCTTCCAATCAGAGGGAATACCATATTTATGGCAGAGAAGCAATTAATATGTTCTTCCGTAACAAATTCGGATTTCGTCAATATTCTATAATAGGAGCAGAAGTTGTAAACAAGGAGCAGGCTGAATTCATTGCCAACTTCGGCGGCTATCATATCATGGCGATTGCAACTGTGCGCGAAGTCGATAAAGATGGATTCATCAAGAGACTGACCGTACGACCCAAATAAGAGATATTGGAATACTGGCGAAACGAGTATAAAGAATGGGACGAATTGTGCAGCCTTAACAATGCAACACAGGCCGCTCTCG
>CAYRAW010000300.1:0-3618 GCA_964422225.1 uncultured Roseburia sp. | reverse complement strand
GTTCAAACAAACTTAAAGGGAGAGGAATGAGTATATTGAACTTTTCTATAAGGATTATAAATTTCACTTCATAGGAAGTCTGAAGGGAATGGTGATCGGACTGCCTGTATGCCTGCTTGTGGGAGTTATGGTGCAGATCTTGAACTGGATAATATAACAGTACCCGAAGGAAAGATCATCATGAGTAGTAAGTGGAGGAAACAAGTGTGATTTTTGCATAAGAAGAAAATAATGCAATTTATGCTATAGCGCAAAATGATCAAAGGAATTTCTGCATTTTATGATCAGATAACAGATCCAGGATATCATGTAACCACCTCCATATTATAATATATGCGCAGTTGATCAAAAGATATTCAAAAGGATCAGATGTATATAAAAGATTGACTTTACAATCGTTGTAAAGTTTATAATTGACGCCGGAAGGGAGTATCGCCTGTCCTGGAGGTTCAGGGCAGACGTAAAGAAAAGATGGAAAAAGATTTAACAACCGGAAGCGTACTTAAGAATATTGTATTTTTCTCATTGCCATATTTGCTTTCCTACTTTTTACAGACTTTATACGGGATGGCAGATCTGTTCATTATAGGACAATTCAATGGTGTTGACCGTATAACGGCAGTATCTGTGGGAAGTCAGGTCATGCATATGCTTACGGTAATGATCGTTGGTCTGGCGATGGGAGCAACTGTAACGATCGGTAAGGCAATCGGAGGGAAAAAGCTGGAACAGGCATCTGTTACAGTAGGTAATACCATCACATTGTTTATGGGAGTATCCATTGTGATGACGGCTGTTTTATTGCTGTTGGTAAAACCGATCGTAGCAGTGATGTCAACTCCGGCAGAAGCCGTTTCAGAAACAGTTATTTATCTGACAATATGCTTTATTGGAATTCCTTTTATTACGGCATATAACATTATCAGTTCCATTTTCCGGGGGCTGGGTGATTCAAAAAGTCCCATGTATTTTATAGCAATTGCCTGTGTTGCGAATATTATATTGGATTACCTGTTTATTGGAGGACTTCATATGGGGGCGGCTGGTGCAGCACTTGGAACGACCTTGTCCCAGACGATCAGCGTCATCGTGGCACTGTGCGTAGTCCTCAGACGTGAGACAGGTATCACTTTGAAAAGACAGTATTTTAAACCACAAATGGAAACAATGGGACAGATACTAGGAATCGGGATTCCGGTTGCCTTACAGGATGGATTTATCCAGATTGCATTTATTGTGATCACTGTTATTGCAAACAGAAGAGGTTTAAATGATGCTGCCGCAGTAGGAATTGTTGAAAAATTCATCAGTATTGTGTTTCTGGTGCCATCTACCATGCTTTCTACCGTATCAGCCCTTTCGGCGCAGAATATCGGCGCGGGAAAGCATGAGAGGGCCAGTGCCACATTACGCTATGCGATCATGATAGCAGTAGGCTTTGGTATCGTAGTAGCAGTGATCACACAGTTTACCGGTAGAGATATTGTAGGAATTTTCACAAACGATGGATCGGTAATCGTGCTGGGAGACCAGTATCTTAGATCCTATATCTGGGACTGTGTATTTGCCGGCATTCATTTCAGTTTCAGTGGGTATTTCTGTGCCTATGGCATGTCCGGCATTTCATTTTTACATAATGTACTGTCGATTATCTGTGTACGTATTCCAGGAGCTTATTTTGCATCGCTATATTATCCTGATACACTATATCCCATGGGATTTGCTGCACCGGGAGGCTCGCTGCTTTCTGTTATCATATGTGTTATTGCTTTTTGCATCGTAAGGAAAAGGAGGAGAAACTGATTGGAGGATAAGAAATTATTTCAGATTGGTGATGTAGCCAAGATGTTCCATATCAGTACCGGGAGCCTGCGTCATTATGAACAGGCAGGACTTCTGACACCGGAATATATCGATCAGGAGACAGGCTATCGTTATTATAGTGTACGTCAGTTTGAGATTTTAAATACGATCCGCTATCTGCGTACATTGGATATGCCTCTGAATCAGATTGATGATTTCCTGAAGAACAGGGATATTGATGTAATAGAAGATAAGCTGATGAAACAAAAGGAACTGGTTGCCAGAAAGCAGCGGGAGTTGGCGATCATTGAACAGAAGATAGATCATCGCCTGGATTATCTTAGAGATGCCATGAATTCTGAACTGGACGTAATACAATTAAAGAAAGCGCCTTCCTGTCGGCTCGTATGGTTGAAAGATTCACTGCGTCCCAAGTCCTATCTGGATCTGGAATATGCCATTCGCCGACTGGATGAGAATCAGACGGAATCTGTTGTATTTATGGGAAAGGTTGGAGTTGGTATTTCAAAAGAGAACCTGTTAGCGGGGCGGTATGAGCAATATGATTCTGTTTTTCTCATTCTGGACGAAGAGGACAGCTACGAGGGTGCAGTGGAACAACATCCGGAGGAACTGTGTGTTTCCCTGCGCTTTTGCGGCAGTCATAAGGAAGCAGGAGCATATTATGGGAAATTGATGGAATATATTGAGAAACACAAAATGGA
Source organism: uncultured Roseburia sp. (assembly GCA_964422225.1). Classification (GTDB taxonomy): domain Bacteria; phylum Bacillota; class Clostridia; order Lachnospirales; family Lachnospiraceae; genus COE1. The sequence continues at coordinate 1,090 of CAYRAW010000300.1, read as the reverse complement.
AGTGACAGGCTTCTCCAGAGAAATTACCATGATTGATTATGGAATTACCAATAATACAGATAAATTTGTCACGGAAATCCTGATTCCCATAAAATGTTCATGATGTCAGTTCCTATGAATGAGCGAGTTCGTAAAGCTTCTTAATATCAGATGGAAGTTTGTCAGGAATCATTTCTTTAAGGTGTTCCTCATTACCATCTGCAATAGCCTGGTCATAGTACCAGCACTTGAACTGAATCATAGCCATATTTTTTTCAAGCTCTCGAAGTTGTTCTTCAAGGGCTTTCTTTCTATTCTCAAATAATTCCCTCCGGTTTGGGTAGGTAGAGGAACCTGCAGCACACCAGTCCATGAACTGTTTGATATCTTTGATCTCCATGCCTGTCTTTTTGAGACATTCAATGACATGAAGCGTTTCTATTTCATTGTCTGAGAATTTGCGAATACCTGAGACACGCTCCATGCTTGGAAATAAGCCCTCTTTATCATAGTATCTGAGTGTTGAGACTGGTAAATGGAATATTTCTGAAACTTGACCGATTGTATACATAGAATCCTCTTTTCACATAAAATTTAACCTGAAGTCAGGTTAAGGAATTGAACTATCATCAGAATAGCAAAAAGAAAGGGATATGTAAATGTATTTTTATTGAAAGTGTTTTTCACAAGGAATATATTGTGAATCTGGTCATTCCAGCAGGTAAACTTACAGCAGTAGTAGGCGATTCCGATTCCGGAAAATCTACCATTATGAATCTCATTGGTAAATATTATGAAGCAGATGAGACAGAGACTATCCATTGCCAGAGCTATTTTAAGAGACAGCCCGATCATTCTGCTGGATGAAGCCACTGCTTCTTTGGATATTGAAAATGAATTGCAGGTAAAAAGAGCGATCCAGAACTTATTGCAGGAAAATAAGACGATTGTAATGATCGCCCATACACTGCCAATTATTCGAAATGCCGATCAGATTGTCGTTGTAGATCACAAAACAGTAGCAGAAGTCGGTACTCACGATTCCCTGATCCAGAAACAGGGAATATACATTGGCTTCCGGTGGTCCCTATTGTGATTGTGGTTATAAAAA
>CAYRAW010000299.1:0-3632 GCA_964422225.1 uncultured Roseburia sp. | reverse complement strand
TATCGGTAAAGAAAATATTTACATCTTTGTCTGCATCACCGGACAAAATTTTACTGATCTCATTTAAGGTCTTACCAGGTACAATGACTTTTTTATCAAGATAGGAATTTTTTAATTCGATCTTACGTAATGATATACGTAATCCGTCAGAAGAAACAACCTTAAGAACATTACCGTTAATTTCAAATAATTCACCAGTTAATATTTTGTTGGTAAAATTATCAGCAATGGAAAAAATCGTCTGTCTGATCACTTCTTTTAGAGTAAACTGGGAAATAAGAATAGAATCAGATCTTTCTATTTGTGGAAGATAGGAAAAATCTTCTCCTGATTTGCCAATGATATTAAAGGTTGCCTTTTCACAGGTAATAATTGTTTTATAGGATGCATCTGTTTCTATTGTAACATCATTATCAGGTAATTTACGTACCATCTCCTGGAAAATCTTTGCATCCAGGGCGATAATACCCTTCTCAATGATCTCACCTTCAATAACAGTTTCTATTCCCAATTCCATATCATTAGCAGTTAAAGTGATCTGTCCCTTTGTTGCATCTATTAAGATACACTCCAGAATAGACATTGTAGTTTTACTAGGTACAGCTTTAGAAACGATATTAACACCGTTAAGCAAACTAGACTTGGAACATATTAATTTCATGTGTATAACTCCCTTCGACAAAAAAGTAAAAAATGTAACGTCTGCAAAAATAAATAATATATATAAAATTCGTAGTATTCGTAGTAATCAGCGTGGAAATGTGAATAACCCGATCCCAGTCCATTATATACTGGAAAAAATAAAAAGTAAAACCTGTGAAAAAGGTTTATAAAAAACATGAAGTTATTCAGATCCGTTCACAACCTCACAATGAGAGTTATGGAAAGAAAAAATGGCTGATCGTGGATTACCCACAGGATTTCTACATAGGTAACCACAAGTTATGCACATAGAAAATCATAATTATGATGGAGATATCTTTTTCTTTATCGTCTCTATCTTATTACGAAGGTCCTCATCAGTGGCCAATTTCTCATCAATCTTCTTAATACCGTGAATAATCGTAGTATGATCCTTTTTACTCAGCAGATTAGCAATACTCTGTTGTGACATATCGATCATATTACGGCACAGATACATAATGATCTGGCGTGGAAGAACATATTCCGAGTTACGTTTCTTGGAGGTGATTTCTTCCTTGGGAACATTAAAGTGTTCTGCAACAACATCAATAATGAGTGCCGGAGTGATTTCTCTGACCTGATCAGGATAAATGACATCCTTAAGGGCATCTTCAGCAAGGGCAAGAGTAAGTTCCTTCTTATTAAGACGGGCATTTGCCATTACTTTATTTAATGCGCCTTCAAGTTCTCTGATATTTGATTTGATATTGGTTGCAATATATTTGATGATCTCATCATCGATCTCTTTGTCATAAGTTTCTGCATTTTTGCGCAAAATAGCCATTCTGGTTTCGTAATCAGGTGGCTGGATATCGGCGATCAATCCCCATTCGAAACGGGAGCGGAAACGTTCTTCTAAAGTTTCCATTTCTTTAGGTGGTTTATCTGAAGACAAAATAATCTGTTTGCCGGCAGAATGAAGCACATTAAAAGTATGGAAAAACTCTTCCTGCGTAGATTCCTTGCCAATGATAAACTGAACGTCATCAATAAGAAGAACATCTACAGTTCTGTATTTTTCACGAAGTTTGGTCATAGCTGCAGCATTACCACTTCGAATAGATTCAATTACTTCATTAGTAAATTGTTCAGAAGTTACATAAAGGACCTTCATATTTGGATTCTGCTCCAGAACAAAATGTCCAATAGAGTGCATCAGATGGGTCTTGCCAAGTCCGGCTCCTCCATACAGGTAGAGCGGATTATAGGCTTCACCCGGGGATTCCGCAACAGCAAGAGCAGCAGAATGGGCGAATTTGTTATTACTTCCTACAACAAAGGTATCAAATTTATATTTACTGTTAAGATTGGCATTTTCATAATTGATATTGGAAACACTTCCGGATGCCTGTAGATCAGAATTGGCGAGCGCAGCAGTATCTTTTTCAAGAATAAAGGACACATCATATTCATGATCCATCATTTCTGAAATGGTAACTTTAAAAAACAGACCATATTTATTGGAAATATAGTTGATAGTCTGTGCCTGATCAGAAGGAATCATAATAGTTACAATGTCATTTTCCACCTTATATAATTTAAGTGGAGCAATCCATGTTTCATAAGATATATTAGTGAGTTCATACTCTGTTCGGATACTTTCTTTAATTTGGTTCCATTTCTCTTGAATATCGTTCATGCTCTACCTCTGTCCAATATGTAACATTCCATGCTCCGCATATGCAGTAGGCAAAGAATGGTTACAATAATATATATGTCCATAGTACCCCAAAAGAATAAAAAAATCAAACAATAAAAACAATTATTTACACATAAATGTGAATAAAGTGGATGAGAAATACACATATTTGGCAAAAACCACGTATATAATGTGGATAACTTATCCCCAATAGTGTGGAAAACCGTAAAAAATAATTATTTATAAAGTAAAATCCACAAAAATGTGGATAAAGCTGTGAATAATTATATACATAATCCACGTAGGAAATACGATAATCTAAAGGTAAACATAAAAAGTTTTCTACGTGTTTTCTACGAGATATCCACAAGATATCAACAAAATGTGGATATCTTGTGTTTTCTGTGGATTTTTCCACAGAGTTCGTGGAAATGGTGTGTAAATTATAGACGACATTTATGTAAATGCTGTCGAAACAGTAAGAATACATCCACAAATTTTCCACGAAATGTGAGTAACCGCAGATTTGGAATTGTAGGAAGGAAAAAAAGCATGGTATACTGTATATATAAGAGCAGGCGTGAGCACATACAGGTAATTGCAAAAAGAAAGAATGGGACGAATTGTACAGATTTCACAATGCAACACATGCCGCTTTCGCTACGCTGCAGCTCGTAGCAGTACATAAGGCGCTAAAATACAGCGCCTAAGTACTGACGGCTGCACAGTGCATGCTTATGCATATGTTAAAGCGGTACAATTCTGTATACATAATGTTGCGTTTTGCAGGTGGTGAATGGGAATAGTTATTTGGGATAGCTGGTTATTGGGGATGAGTAGTTTTTTGGAATAACTGGCTATTGGGGATGAGTAGTTTTTTGTGATAACTGGTTATTGGGGATGAATCGTTTGTTACTTGTGATGGTTGCATGTGTTCGGCATGGGTTTGTAATGTGTATAGAATATGCACAGTAGTGAGGGATTGTATGAAAGAAACGACTTTATGTTATATAGAGCAGGATGGCTGTTATTTGATGCTGTACCGCAATCGTAAGGAGAATGACTGTAATGAGGGAAAATGGATTGGGGTCGGTGGTAAGATTGAGGCGGGCGAGAGTCCTGATGAATGTGTCATTCGTGAAGTAAAGGAAGAGACAGGACTGGATCTGATAAGTTATGAAAAGCGTGGCATTATCAACTTCCAGTCTGATGAATGGGAAGACGAGATCATGCATCTGTATACGACAGATGCGGTCAGCGGAGAGCTGACCTGCGATTGTATTGAAGGTGAGTTGCACTATATCCCTCT
>CAYRAW010000298.1:0-3692 GCA_964422225.1 uncultured Roseburia sp. | reverse complement strand
GATAAAGCGATATAAGCAGGAGCCCGAAAAAACCATATATTCTGCTTCCAGTTATCTTCTTCACAAAAAGATAAAAGAAAAAATAGCCTAAACATGAGTAAAACAAAATACCCATATGCTTTATAAGATAAATTGCCTTCGTAGGCAGAGTAAAATCAAACAGATGCTCTATTAAAACAAATGGAATTTGAAGTAAAACACCGTAGTATTTTGAAATATAATCTTGTAACTCTGGTACGTTATCAAATGTACTATACTGGCTCAAATCACGATTAAAAATAGTTTTAAATATATATTTATAATTGACAAGGCTATGTAGCCTTTGACTAGCATCATCATAAGACCAGCCATAATCCTTTATTGAAAATACAGCAATCAAAAAATAAATTAAAATATATGTAATCAAAACATATTTAAAAGCCTTTTCAATTCTCGATTTATCTATTTTCATAAACATATCTCCTGTGTTACGTCTTCTGCATTCTTCTTATTATCAAGATAATTCCATAAGCTAGTAAATCCGCAATAATATTCACGAATCTCAAGATTAACGCAGCTAGTGTAATCATCCCAGCCGTCATTGTGTTGCCAAGTAATAAAACTAATACGGCTTCTCTAACACCGATACCCCCAGATGCACCCGGAGTAATATATCCTGCCACCCAACTAATACTAAATGCACCGCATATTGTCTTTGCAAAGTCAAAGCAATTCTTTTCGGAAATCATCTTCATTATGTAAGTCAACATCAATCCATTAAGCGTTACAGTCAGGACATAAAACATCAGTGCCAAAAAGAATCCACCAAGCAATTTACTTGTTATTATTATATTTTGTCTTTTTAGCAAATCACTTATTTTGTTTCTAAATACAATAGCAAAAACTAATACTATGATGAATGCAAAAATCAATATAACAAATATCCCCGCATTATCTTTAAAAAGTGAAATAGTATACTCACTTGCCCCTACAACACCTACCACGATTGCAGCCAAAGCTGTTGCTGCTGTCTCAACTATGACGCTGGCTGCAACTATCGTAATATTCATATTTTCGTTCAACTGGGCTAATTCTGCCCGTCCCACGTACTGAAATACATTTCCCGGAATATACTTCATGATATTAGCTTTGGCGAACACTGCGCACGTTTGTAAATGCGGAATTTTTTCACCAGTCATGCACTGTATAATGATTCGCCAAGGCAAATATGATAGTAATATCTGTGCTGTATATAACAACAAAATCGGTATTAGCCTAATAATATTACTTGTATTAAAAACTTTCCGGTAGTCTATATCCATGCTCATGATTTTCCTTACCAAGAAAATCAAAGATATAATTACCAATATGTTTCCGCATATTTTTAAAATTCTTTTCCAATTTAAATTTTCTGTATGCATCAAATCTTTTTGGCTGTGACCACATAACCAGATTCCAAATCAGTATTCACAAAAAGCAGTTGAAGAAGATGCCATGGCATAAGAAACCAATCTTTTGAAAAGGTTCTGGCAAGCGAACTTGCCTCCCTCTTTACTCCACTTTCCTTTGTCATATCTTCTTTTTCGAAACCTTTTCATTATGAAGTTCTACACCTTTTCCTCTTTTTCTAAAAGATAATCTAATGCGATATTAATTGGAAAAGGGTAACTCCAAAAATATTTTATTTCGAATCCCACTTCTGACAACTTGCCTTTTAGTTCCTGTCTTTCGTATCGTTTGTAGTGACCGGCCCATACATCATTCAAGCACCATTTCTTCATCCTTGAAGATACCGTGATAATGATGTACCCCCCTTCGAAATTATTTCGTTCCACTTATGTAGCATCACTTCGTCATTCTCTATATGTTCTAACACTTCACAAGCGGCAACAACATCATATTTTCTATCCGCAGAATATGCCTCGTCTTCTGCATTCCACAAGATTACATCAGTATACCCAGCATTTTTCAATCTTCTTGACGCTTCATCCTTTGCAATATCCGAAAAATCATATCCATATACCTTCATCCCCAAATTTTCATATGTACAAAGAGTGTCTCCTGCCCCATAGCCGTTTTCTAAAATTGATTTACTCTTACAGTTAATTAATCTCAAACTTCTTGCAATGAGTTTTCTCCGCAGCAAATATCTCGGCGAAAGATACCACTCATTTGATTGTTGATCCGACATCACATTCCCTTTCTTTTATTCTTCAGCCATATAATTTTCTTTATAGTATGCTTAATAGTAGCTTTGATTTCCATTGTCTTAGAAATAATTTTCTCGTCACAATGTTCACTATTCATCAGTTCCATCGTTTCTATACAGAACACCGGCTTTCCCGTCATTTTAACGATATCAACTGCTTGATTATAATCGCTCTCAAAGAATAATATAGCGTCACAATTTTTATATATATCTGCCTTAAATTTAGCATGATTGCCTTCCAGTGCTCTCTCTAAAGCAGAGATTCCTTCCATCATAATTAGTTCATCATATTCTATACCGTACTTTTTAAGCCATGATTCTGTTTCAAATCGATATTTCTCAAGGCGGCTGGTAACAAGTCTCCCTACCTTATGAGTGGGTATAAATTTAGCAGGTGCATTTCCCAAAAATTCCTTGTACTTGTCTCCATCATCATTTTGGAAGAAGCTGGGATCCTGGCACAATACACCATCAATATCCATACAGCTATTTTCCAGCTCCCAGTGATGCATAAAATTCCATTCAAACATCCTTGGCTGATTACAAACTTCAAAGTAAATATCGACACTGCCCTTATTAAATGGCAGTACATATACAGCCAACCATGTTAATTTGCAATCAACACTTGCCAAAAGTTTTTTTGCATCCTTTAAGGCCGTGCCTGTACTTACGCTGTCATCTACAACTAATACATGTTTAGCTTCAGATATGCTCTTTATCCAGCCTGCACACTTTTTTGTGTCTCCAGTGCGAAGTTCACCTTGTTTCAGGAAATTGTCAATATCCGTAAATGGAAGGTTCAAATACAAAGCTAAAATATTGGCAACCATTGTCCCACTACGCGGTATTCCAACAATCAGATCGATATTTCTCGGAATCTTGTACAGATTCTTTACCATACACTTAGTTAAATCATTGTATGTCCTAATATTCATCAGCCATCCTCCTATGCACACTTCTTAATAGTCGACATAGTTTGGCAAGCCATAAATTTAAGGATTATAATCCTAATCTGTCTGTCTGTCTGTCTGTCAGAATTCTGTACTGTCTTAATTGCATTTGCAAGTTTTTTTGCATTTCCCATTTCTACAAAAATATGCCTTTCGTCTTCTTCAAACAATTCATGATTTGCAATGCTATTACCAAGAATCATTGTCTTGCCCATAGACTCATAAATATAAGCCTTACCGGGAATAGTTCTGTTCGCCTTTTGTATATGGCCATTAAAATGTCCCGCCAAGCATAAATCTGACTCTGCAATCCTCTCAGCAAGTTCCGGTTGCGATAGCCAATCTATATACGTAACATTAGATGTTTTCGATCTGTCATACAACTTAGCGGCTGATCCAACCATTAGAAAATGAATACTTTCATCATCTTCCAATAAACGTATAGCATCTAGTATAATGTCTATTCCCTGCAGCGGAATTACGGTTTCAAAATATATTACCAGATATTTATCCTTCCACATATCCGGCTTTTTTTGAGGTCTCGGATAATAAAC
>CAYRAW010000297.1:0-3727 GCA_964422225.1 uncultured Roseburia sp. | reverse complement strand
TATTCTCCTGTATCAGTAAAAAGGAATTATGCTCAGATATGGCATATTTCTCTGCAGTATAATTACCTGTTGTAGTGTAAGAACAGATCCTGCGGCTGGTTGACATAGATTCATAACAGCCTTTCTCCAAATAGGAGAGAAGCTGTTTTGGGCAATTCAGGTCAATCTGGTTTTGGGCAATCAGTTCGATTGGCAGGAAGCTTAGAGAATAAGCGAAAGGAACATTTTCCTTCTTATACCAGCGGTCTGCAATTACGACAGCAGGTGTATACTGATCAAGAGTATCCATAATAGATTTTGTAGGTGGTTCCATGCGAAAATCCAGTTCAGTAGAGTCCGGGGTTTCTGTACAGTAGGCGTAAATAGGATGCATATTTTTAGACATGTCTATATTTTTGCTCCTTTTTGTTCCGGGAGTACAGATAAAATGCCCTACACCTGGAACATTTTTAACAATCCCATCTTCGATAAAAAGGGAAAGCGCCTTGCGCAGAGTCATGCGGCTGACGTTCATTTGTTCAGCAAGTACAGCCTCAGAAGGAAGCTGCGATCCAACAGGGTATGTTCCTGCCTGAATCTGTTCATATAATTTGTCGTATACTTTCACATGTTTTAATTTTTTCTTTTTAGAAGAGTCTGTAATTGCCATGAATTCTCCTTTATTTAGATACCTGTATAATTTCTAAAGTTAATGATAAAGCTATCAGTATAAAATGTCAACTTTGTAAGAGTCTGTTTTTGTGCATTATATATAAAAAGAATGTCTTTTTATAATAAAACAATAGCATTGAAAATAGACATGTATAAATATATAATATAGGTATAGGACATAAATATACAATGATATATTTCAGGAGGATTTCATTATGCAGAACTATTCAGGAGAAGTCGGATTGCAGTATCATTTACAGATCAGACCGGGAGATGTAGGACGTTATGTAATCTTGCCGGGCGATCCTAAGAGATGTGAGAAAATTGCCAGACATTTTGATGATGCAAAGTTAATCGCCGACAGTAGAGAGTTCGTTACTTATACAGGCTGCCTCGATGGAGAAAAGGTAAGTGTAACATCGACGGGGATTGGTGGTCCATCGGCATCTATCGCAATGGAAGAGCTGGTACAGTGTGGAGCAGATACCTTTATCCGTGTTGGTACCTGTGGTGGTATTGATCTGGATGTAAAGGGCGGAGACATTGTAATTGCAACGGGCGCTGTTCGTATGGAAGGAACAAGTCGTGAGTATGCACCGATTGAATATCCGGCAGTGGCAGATCTGGATGTGATCAATGCGATCGTAGCAGCAGCAAAGGAATTGGGCTATACATACCATACAGGTGTTGTACAGTGTAAAGACGCATTTTATGGACAGCATGAGCCGGAGAGAATGCCGGTAAGTTATGAACTTTTGAATAAGTGGGAAGCATGGAAGCGTCTGGGATGTAAAGCATCTGAGATGGAGTCGGCAGCATTGTTTATAGCAGCAGCTCACTTAAGAGTACGGTGTGGATCTGATTTTCTGGTAGTCGGCAATCAGGAGCGTAATGCGCGTGGAATGGACAACCCGATCGTACATGACACAGAAGCTGCGATCACAGTCGGTGTGGAAGCTATCCGTAAGCTGATTCAGGCAGATCGTGAAAAATAATAATTTAAAAAGGAGACAGAAAAATGGAAATAAAGAAATATCGCAGAATTTTTACAATCGTTATTGATTCCTGTGGAATTGGCAATGCCAAAGATGCGGCAGAATATCATGATGCAGGAACTGACACATTAGGGCATATTGCACAGACAGTAGGAAATCTGAACATTCCGAATATGCAGAAGCTGGGAATCGCTAATTTAAAAGAGTTAAAGAATATTGCTCCTGTAGAGAAGCCACTGGCTTATTATACCAAAATGAATGAAGCAAGTACCGGAAAAGATACCATGACAGGACATTGGGAAATGATGGGACTTCATATCACGACTCCGTTCCAGACTTTTACAGAGACTGGTTTCCCTAAGGAACTGATCGAGGAACTGGAGAAGAGAACAGGACACAAGGTAATTGGTAATAAGAGCGCCAGCGGAACGGAGATTCTGGATGAACTTGCGGAGGAGGAGATTGCAACAGGTCATATGATCGTGTATACATCTGCTGATTCTGTACTTCAGATCTGCGGAAATGAGGAGACTTTTGGACTGGATGAATTGTATCGCTGCTGTGAGATCGCCCGTGAACTTACCCTGCGAGATGAGTGGAAGGTCGGCCGCGTTATTGCCCGTCCTTATGTAGGAAAGAAGAAAGGGGAATTCAAACGTACCAGCAACCGTCATGACTATGCCTTGAAGCCTTATGGAAGAACAGCGTTGAATGCATTGAAGGATGCAGGATATGATGTCATTTCAGTTGGTAAGATCAGTGATATCTTTGACGGAGAGGGAATCACAGAGTCTAACAAATCCAAGAGTTCTGTACATGGAATGGAGCAGACAATTGAAATTGCAGGAAGGGATTTTACAGGATTCTGTTTTGTAAATCTGGTAGATTTCGATGCTTTGTGGGGACATAGAAGAAATGTAAAAGGCTATGCAGAAGAATTAGAGCGTTTCGATGTAAAGCTTGGCGAACTGTTAAAGGTACTTCGTGAGGATGACCTTCTGATCATCACAGCAGACCATGGCAATGATCCTACTTATACAGGAACAGACCATACGAGAGAACAGGTTCCATTTGTAGCATATTCACCATCTATGAAAGGCTCTGGAAAACTGGAAGATACAGATACTTTTGCAGTGATCGGCGCAACAATTGCTGATAACTTTGGCGTGGAAATGCCTCAAAATACAATTGGAACATCACTCTTATCCCAATTAGTATAGTATGCAAAAAGGAGCAAAACCATCATTTTTATGGTTTTGCTCCTTTTGGATATTATGACATTTATTTTGTCTGCTTTTTGATAAGTGCGCACAGCACAAGAAATAATGCGAGACTGACAATGGTGATCACGATACCGGCATTGAAACCTGCAGGGTAGTAGGAAAGTGCAATGGTGTGCTCCCCTTCTGTCAGGTAGGTACTGATCATGGTATCTTCAAAGAGGTCTACAGTGGCTTCTTTGCCATCAACGAGAAGCGTCCAACCAGGTTCATATGGAATAGACAGAACCAGTTCTCCGGGAGTGGTAACTGTAATATGTCCGTTTACATGTGTCTCATCATAAGAATCTACAGTCATGGTCTGTGTATTCAGACTGTCTATGAAATTTCCCAGGACATCTTCATCTACATAGTATGCGATCAGATTCAGATCTTCTCCATTTTCAGAGGTCAAAGTAAGCAGAGAACCTGCTTCATGGTATCCCAGATCCAGAATATATTTCTTCTTTATTGTCTTAAAGGTCTTATCATCAGAACCATAACGCAGTTTAATATTATCTATTTTGGTATTGCTTGTGTAGGCGTACAGATGACCGGAAGTTTCTACATTGATCGTAGCACGTCCTCCATCCTGATCAACCAGTACAGGGATAAATACATCCCCTTGTGTTCCCAGAGTATTTACCAGATAATTCTGACGTTCGATTGGGTTAAGATGATCGGCATAGCTGACTTCATTATCATCATGCAGATTTTCCTGTACATCATCAGCACTGCTGAACAATTCTTCCAGAGAGTCATCCTTACGTGATTGGATAGTGGAGGTATTCGTTCCTGAATCCGTCAATGCATTGTGGTGGG
>CAYRAW010000296.1:0-3742 GCA_964422225.1 uncultured Roseburia sp. | reverse complement strand
TCTTCCATTTTGTTTGCACAGTTTGCACAGTCTACATCGATTTTGTATGTTTTCTTCATTTCACATCTACTCCTTTTTGATATTATGTCTTATATATGTAACTCTGTTATGATACTTCATATGAACAATTATTCATATGTTTAATTGTATTATAGCACACTGGATTGGAATGTCAAGTATTGTACAACATATGTTTTTGGTACTAGCCCAGTGCTACATCCAATACCATCATTACAGAAAAACCGACTGCAAAAAATATCGTTCCAATATTGGAGTGTTCGCCTTCTGACATCTCCGGGATCAGTTCCTCTACTACCACATAAAGCATGGCTCCTGCTGCATAACTCAGGAAGTAAGGCAATGCAGGCACAATAAGACTTGCCGCCAGAATTGTAAGAACAGCGCCGATAGGTTCCACAATTCCGGACAACATACCTCCAAGGAAAGCTTTGCCCTTGTTCATTCCCTCACTCCGAAGCGGCATGGAAATAATTGCTCCTTCCGGGAAATTCTGAATTGCAATACCGAGTGCAAGTGCCATAGCCCCTGCCGCCGTAATCTGTGCGCTTCCCGTAAGATATCCTGCATATACGACACCAACTGCCATTCCTTCGGGAATATTATGCAAAGTTACTGCCAATACGAGCATTGTTGTCCTTTGCAGTTTACTCCTGGGTCCCTCTGCTTTTTCACTGTTACGATGCAGATGCGGAATTACATGATCAAGCAACAGAAGGAATAAAATACCGAACCAGAATCCAATAACAGCCGGAACAAACGACAGCCGCCCCATTGCAGCGCTCTGTTCCAATGCAGGAATCAGCAGACTCCATATACTGGCTGCCACCATGACGCCTGCTGCGAATCCGGTAAGTGCTCTCTGTACTTTATCATTAATATCTTTTTTCATAAAAAATACACATGCCGCTCCCAGTGTTGTTCCAAGGAACGGAATCATAAGTCCCATAACTACATTTATATCCATACTAATCACCCTGCCTTTCCCAACCCATTATAGCATCCACCTGTATAAGATACAATCAAAAGTTAGTTGGAACTAACTATTCCCATTGTGCACAATACATATTGTAATAAAAGCCTTTGCGTTCCATCAAAGTCTGATGATCGCCCTGTTCCACTATCTTTCCATGGTTCACTACCAGAATTTCATCTGCATTCTGTATTGTTGATAACCTGTGTGCGATCACAAAACATGTCTTGCCCTCCATTAATTCACGCATTGCCTGCTGTATCTGCTTCTCTGTCCTGGTATCTACATTAGAAGTTGCCTCATCAAGAATGAGCATATCAGCATCCAGAAGCATCGCTCTGGCAATTGTCAGAAGCTGTTTCTGGCCTTTTGATATATTTGTTCCATCATCTGTAAGTACAGTATCATACCCTTTGGGTAAATGCATGATATAGGAATGGATTCTGGCTGCTTTGGCTGCTTTCACTACTTCTTCCATCGTAGCGTCCCTCTTACCATATGCAATATTCTCATAAATCGTTCCCTGAAAAAGCCATGTATCCTGAAGCACCATTGCATATTTTTTTCTAAGTGATGCCCGTGTCACTTTCTGAATATCATACCCATCCACCTGAATCATACCAGACTGTGCATCATAGAAACGCATCAGAAGATTGATCAATGTGGTCTTGCCTGCTCCCGTAGGTCCAACAATGGCGATCAGTTCGCCTTTATGTGCCTGCAGATTCAGATTTTTAATGATCGGATTATCCTTATAATAGCCAAAAGTTACATCCTTTAATACAACATTACCTTCTGTGGACTCTAGTACAACAGCCTCCGGTACATCCGGTTTCTCCGGTAATTCATCGATCATGCCAAAGACACGTTCTGCAGCGGCAAGCGCCGACTGAAGTTCACTCAAAATATTGGCTGCTTCATTGATCGGTCCCGAGAATTTTCGTGAGTACAGGATAAAAGAAGAAATGTTTCCGATCGTCATTTGCCCTGCAAGATACAGCAATGCACCAAATACACTTACCATAGACAATGACAGATTATTGATAAAATTTACGGTAGGTCCCACCACGCTTCCATAATATTCTGCCCTGTAATAGGTCTCAACCGCCTCTTCATTTCTGGCATCAAACTGTTCTATCGTATTTTTTTCCTGATGATATGCCTTTAACGTCTTTTGCCCGGATATCATCTCCTCCACAAATCCATTTAATTCCCCCAGCTTGCGGGAACGTAGCCGAAACAGAGGTCTGGTCTTACCTGTAATGAACTTCGTCAAAGCAAAGGACAACGGAACTGTGAATGCAAAAATCAAAACCAGCCTGTGGGAAATCAATATCATCATTACCAGAGCACCTGCGACCGTGATCATGGTCGTTAATATCTGAACCAGATCATTGGACAAAGAAGTATTTACCGTATCAATATCATAAGAGATCCTGCTGATAATATCTCCCGTCTGATGTGTATCAAAATATCCGACCGGAAGATCCATCAGTCTGTCAAATACATCCTTACGCATGCGATAAACGACTTTGCGGCTGATATGGATCATCAGCACCGCCAGCAGATAAGATAAAACAGAAGATGCAATATAAAAGAGCACCATCAGACTTGCATAATAAAATACGCGTTCAAACTCTACTCTGCCCGCTCCCGGTTCAATTGCATCAATTGCATATCCGGACAACATTGGTCCTACTAATGACAGCAGGTTGCTGACTATCGTAAGCCCTAATGCAAGACCGAGCAGAAATTTATATCGCATCATATATTCCAGAAGGCGTAAGATCGTGCCTTTTCTGTCTCTGGGTTTCTCATATTTGCCGGATTTATTCTCTGCTGCCATTCATCTCACCTCCGTTTCCCAACTGTGATCGGTCAATTTCCTGATATAATTCACAGGATCGCATCAATTCCTCATGAGTTCCATAACCAATGATGTGCCCCTGTTCCAATACCATGATATGATCAGCATGCCTGATGGAACTGATACGCTGTGCGATCATAATTGTAGTTGTGTCCTTAAAATGCTCTCCTAATTCTTTTCTCAGAGAAGCATCCGTACGGTAATCCAGTGCACTGGATGAATCATCCAGGATCAGAATATCCGGATGTGCCGCCAGAGCTCTTGCGATCAGTATTCTCTGTTTTTGTCCACCACTCAGGTTTGCTCCTCTGACATTAACCAGTTTCTCGCCCTTTGCTGCCTTCTCCTCCACGAACTTCCGGGCACATGCATAAGTCATGGCATCTGTGATCTGCTGTTCATTCAGTTCTCTGCCCATTCGTATATTTTCTTCTATTGATGTTTCAAATAAAGTATCATTCTGAAATACAATTCCAAATCTCTTTCTCAGTTCTTCATACGGAATAGCACGAATATCTTCTCCCTCAATATAAATTGCCCCCTTGGCAGGATCATAAAACCTGAGCAAAAGCTGCGCCAAAGTACTCTTACCTGCTCCGGTAACTCCCAGAATCCCAAGTGACTCTCCCTTTTTCAAAGAAAAAGTAATATCCTCCAGATCAGGTTCCTTTCCTTCATAAGAAAAAGTCACATGATCGAACACAATATATTCATCACTGTGTTCTAATCTGTCGCATACCTTTGCTGCCATATCATCAGGCGCGTCTACCACTTCCATGATTCTGTCAGCAGAAGCAACTGCCTTGGATATAATAACGAACATCTTGGAAATATTCATCATGGCATTCAGGATAATCGTAAAATACGTCAGGAACGCAAGAATC
>CAYRAW010000295.1:0-3788 GCA_964422225.1 uncultured Roseburia sp. | reverse complement strand
CATTGCCTTTCATGATAGTGATGATGAGTGGTTACCTGATAAGTTGGAAAAGCAAATAAAGAGAATGGAATATGGTGATTTCCATGTCTCTTTTTGTGCTTTTAAAAGACAGTATCCGAAGACAATTCAGATTATTCCTAATATTTCAGAACGATTATCCGGTGATAAAATTAAAGAAAGACTCAAAAGAGGAAATATTGTTGGAACTCCGACATTAGTGATTCATAGAGATGTTGTCCATGAAGTAGGCGTATTTGATGAAGAAATGCCAAGATTGCAGGATTATGAACTAGCAATAAGAATAGCTAAAAAATTTGATATTTGTTTTGTTAATGAAGTTTTAGTCATAGAATATCAGTTAGAGGACTGCATTAGCTTGAATCAGGAAAGCTTACATAAGGCGTATGCTTTATTATTGAAGAATCATGCAGATTTTCTGGATATTGACTATATTTGGAATCAATATTTAGAAGCTGGTAATGAAATAATAAATCAAAACATCGATTGGATTAAATTGGATGAAGTAATAGATGATATAACGAAAACAAATAAATTCTGTACAAAGGATAATCTGTATAAAGCAACAATTAATCAAATAAGTGAAAAATATTTCCGCATAAAATACTATGAGGAGCAAAGATTTGAAAATATATTAAATAAATTAGTTAGTGAAAAGTTTGTAGTGTATGGAGCTGGTTTTTTTGCCAGACAAGCAGCAGATATGTTGGAGAAAAGAAACTTGTTTCCAGAATATTTTATTGTTACGTCAAAAGATGGAACAGAAAGTATGAATAATATACCAGTTATTCAGTTATCAGAATGGAATGAACCAGACATGATCGTAATTATTGCGGTTTCTGGAAAAGCACAAGAAAAAATAATTGATGGCTTACAGAAAAAAGGAAGATATAATTATTATTTTTACCCTGATTGTATTTAAGTGTTGTTTGGGATTGAAATAGATTGTTTGGGGGAATTGTAATGAAAGATATTGTGATATATGGACTTGGCGGATTAGGAAGAAAAATTGCGAAAAAACTAAAAATAAGAGAAGAAGCATATCACTTTCATATTATAGCATTTATAGATAAACAGGACTTAAATAATCAATGTGAATTTAATGTGTTACAGCCTAAAGAGCTACATAATTTGAAGTATGATTATATTCTGATCACATCAGAAAAGTGGTTTGAAGATATTTCCAATGAGTTACAGAGTGAGTATGGTATTAACAAAGAAAAAATAATTCATTTAAAACAGCTGATAAGTGAAGAAAGGTATTATTGTAATCTTTGTGATTTGAAGGTTCCGTTTATGTTAGATTCCGGCATTGAGAGTCCGGCATTTTCCAAAAGAAAGATAATTGGTGGTGGAATTCGGGAAAAGTGTATTTGTCCAATCTGTGGTGGAAATGATCGTGAGAGATGGCTTGAATATGTTTTGAATAATAAAATGGATCTTTTTAATAAAAATGGTACAGTATTGCATTTTGCACCAGAGAAACAAATAGAAAAAAATTTTCGCAGTAATAAGAACATGATATATATTACAGCGGATATTGAAGCCGGCAGAGCAGATCGGGTGGAGGATATTACGCATATTAATTTTCCAGACAAATACTTTGACTATATTATTTGTAATCATGTACTTGAGCATATTAAAGATGAAAAACAAGCTTTTATGGAATTGAAAAGGTGCATAAAAGAGGATGGTAAAGTAATTTTTTCTGTTCCGATTTGCTGGGAAATAGATACGTATGAAAATGATTCTGTTGAAACAGATGAGGACAGACTCATAGAATATGGACAGAAGGATCATGTAAGGTTGTATGGAAGAGATTTAAAAGAAAGATTAGCCCAGTTTGGATTTTCTACTGATTATTATCAGGTAAAGAATGTTTTTCCAGAAGAAGAGATTGCGATAATGAGATTAATTCCAGAGGATACGATATGGATTTTGTCTTTATAGTTGAATAGAGAATGTCATCATATGCTTTTATTTTGGCAAAGAAGAATGATGAAAAGATTATTGATTAAAAGGTGTACCTAGATGGAAAATGTTTTTGATATAAAATACAAGCAACAACTGGAATATATATTACCAGATGGCGTAGAACAGGATATAGATTTACATACTATTTCATTCAGAGATGATACCGTAGTCATTATGTATTTCTATTATATTGATACCTTAGTTGATTATTGGAAATACATTGATAATATACAAAAGTTTGTAAAAGTATTTGTGGTAACTCCTTTGGAAGAAATTGAGAAGAAGGTTTCGGATAAAGCGACACAAAGGCAATGGTCTAATGTGGAAATTATAAGGAAGCCAAATAGAGGGCGGGATATTACGGGATTGTTAATCGCAGCGAAACCTGTCATTTCAAGGTATAAATATATTTGCTTTATTCACGATAAAAAGGCTCATTTTAAAGAGACAGAGGAAGATGTTGCCTTGTGGATAGAGAATATGTGGGAGAATCTGATTGGAAATGCAGGGCATATTCAGAAGATATTAGGCATTTTTGAGGAAAATAACAAATTGGGTGTTTTGGTACCACCTGCACCGGTAGGAAAAGTATTTAAAGTCTGGTACGGTTTTGGATGGCGGAATTGTTTTAATACAGTAAAAGAGCTGACCTCTAAACTGGGTTTAAACTGTGACTTGGATGAGGCGAAACCTCCCATAACAATAGGAACGACTTTCTGGTTTAGAAGAGAAGCTTTACAAAAATTATTTGATCATACTTGGAAGTACGAAGATTTTGATGATATCAAATTGGCAGATAATCAATATCTCAGTTTTGCTGTAGAACGTATTTTTGCCTATGTTGCACAAGATGCGGGATATACTACTGGGGAAGTTATGACTGTTGAGTATGCTAAGAAGCAAACTTTATTTTTACAATATAGTTTATCTGAGATATTTAGGAAAATGCATGACTTTTATCCATTTCCAACATATGAGAATGCTTTACACATAGATGATAATTTACAGCATTTACAGCAATATGTATCGAATAAAGATGAGATATTTCTTTTTGGAACAGACGATGTTGGAAAATTTTGTGCAGGGTATTTAAAAAAAATTGGACATGAACCCAAAGGTTTTATAGTTTCCGGAAGATTTGGTAATGATGCTATAGATTATATTCCGGTTTTCTCAATAGAGGAATGTTCTCAGTGCGGCTCAAATAAAGGAATTATTATAACTGCAACAACCAGGAAAGCACAAAATGAAATGGTAAATGAATTAGAGAAGTATCAAATAGAGGATTACTGTATCTTTTTGCAGGAGGCAAGATAAGGAACTCGGATATTTGAGGGGAGTAAAAGATATTGGAGAATCAGGTAATTGAATTAGATACGGAAAATGAAATTATAGGTATGGAAAAAATAGCCGTTGTTATGGCACTTTACTATAAGAATGACATGGAGAAATATTTGACATATCTTTCATGTATTCCTAATCATATTCAAGTTTTTATCATATCTTCAAATCAGTTGATTTTGACTGAGGTAGCAAAATTAAAGACGAAATATAAGAATCTGAATGTACTTGAAAAGGATAACAGGGGGCGTGATTTAAGCGCTCTGCTAGTTGCGTTTCGACCATATATAAAGAATTTCGAGTATCTTTGCTTTTTGCATGATAAGAAATCAAAACATACAAGTTTAGATGACGATTTGAATTTCTGGATTGAAAACTTATGGGGAAATATGCTGTATTCAGATGCATACATAAAAAAAGTGATTTCTATGCTTCGAGATGAAGAATATGGGTTA
>CAYRAW010000294.1:0-3804 GCA_964422225.1 uncultured Roseburia sp. | reverse complement strand
ATACGATGAGAACGATATTTGCAGAATACAATCCACACAGAAACAGCATTGATGTTTATACTTCTGCCGGTTATATGCTCCGCATTGACTGTTGGGAAGCCAAAAAGGATTTAAAAACCACACCCGGATCAGACTGTGCATTAAACGCACTTGCCATTGATAAACCGCTTGAATATGTACGATTATATCTTGATGGAAATTTGCAGATGTGGATAGATGCAGAAGATTCCTTAGAAATATAATTAAAGGGAAATATTTTTTCATCCTCTTGACATTAACAAGAAAAATTGTAAGCTATGAAAAAGCAATTCGATTTCCGAAGAGAAAGAATGTAAGATAATCTGGATACGTTTTCCGCAATTAAAAGCAGATATTCTTGTCGAGATTTTTAACCAAAATGAAGGGGCTGTCGATAATAAGCCCCTTCATTTAATATTTACAACCGTCCTCAAAAATGTGAAATATGCACGAAACTAAAAATTATACTCCTTCCAGTTATTCAGTTCCTTCTCTCGTCAAATTATTAAGCCATAAATATTTCTTGTATCTTGGATATATCCATGGTAATTTCACTATCTCATCTGCACACATTAGTATATATACTGCCATTACTGGGAGGTCTAATACAAAAGTTCCGAGTAATGCCAATGGCAGCGCAAAGCACCATGATGCAAAAAATACACTGATCGCATCATATCTCGAATCACCTCCTGCCGGGAAAATCCCACATACAACAACTGTGTTGATAGAATATGCAAATACATATAATGCCATAAAGAGCAGCATCCAAATCAGATATTGCCTTGCTGTATCTGTTAATACAAAGAAGTATGTAAGCAACGGTCCTATGATACAAAGCAGAAGCATATCAATTCCACCAACCCAAAAGGACACATGGCAAAGTTTACGTCCATAGATTTTCGCCTTGTCAAATAATCCTTGTCCAAGTAATTTACCTATGATAATACCTGCACCAGCAGAAATACCCTTACATACACATGTGGCAATTTCCTGTACTACAGATGCTATGGAAGCTGCTGCTGTAGCATCTGCCCCTAGATGCCCCATAATTAACGAATGCAGTGAAAATCCAAGTCCCCATGCAAGAGAACTTCCAAGCATCGGTATCGCAATTTTCATAAAGTCTTTTGTCACTAATCCAGAATGCCATTTAAATCCCAGCAGGTCAGGGTGAACACTATCTTTACGATAAGACTCCACGATACACCAAACAAGACCTATACCTTCAACAACTACTGTTGAATAGGCAGAACCGACTGCTCCAAGTTTTGGTACTCCTGCAAGTCCATATATTAAAAACAAATCAATCACCATGTCCGTAACAAGCGTAATCACCGAGATAATTACACTTTTGAAAGCTTTTCCTTCTACCTTCATTTTTAAATAATAACATTGTGTAATACCACTGAACAGATACGATACACTAACTGCACGCAAGTAGGATGCACCTATTTCTATGAGTTCTGGCTCTGGTGTATAAATCCGCATCAGCGCGTGAGGAAAGAACATTGCAAGTACGAAGAATATCAGTGATATTCCGGCTGCCCATTTTATCATCATACAGAACAGATTCTTCACCATTATCCTGTTGCCGTTTCCCCAATATTGAGCAATCAATGTACCACCACCGCCAACGGTTGCACCAATAAACAGGTTCATGATAAAACCTATCTGATTCGCTAAAGAAACAGCAGCAACAGATTCCTGTGTTAAACGACCAAGCATAAGTGCATCCGTTGCACCAATTAATGCTACCAGTAAATTTTGTAATCCGATAGGGATTGCAAGCGCAAGAAGTTCTTTATAAAATTCTTTCTTCTCATCCGGCCGCATTTGATTTGTCTTATGAACACTTATATTTTTTAAAATCATATTTCTATTTTTCTTCCAGCCACTTTAATAGTGAGAGAACTTAATATTTTTTACAGCACCAAAACTGATAGGCGAATCCATTTTCAGCCCAATTTTAATATCTTTATCTAAGTCTGACAAATTCGCATCTGTTATTTCAAAATTAAGCTCATATTCATGCCACACTTCTTCCGGGAATATTGGACAACTGATTTTCTTATCACCCATGATGACATACATTTCCACTTTAACACCGGTTGTATTATCACCCATAAAAAACAATGAAAAATGATACTTGTCCGCTTTACTTATTTTTACGTTTTGACTCATTTCAAACAGGAATTTTTCATTCCCTTTAATATATAAGTAATTATAAGTATCATATGGTAGTTCGTCTGCAATTTTTTCTCGAATCTGTACCTCAACCCAATCCTGCTTACTGATATCCCAATTTTCAAATCCATCATTAAATGTTGGATTCGACACTAAATTCACTCGATTTCTATCAGTAGTTACTTTTATGATTGCACTGACAAACTTGCCATTACACTTTCCGCAAACCTTATTATATCCCGCAGACAATGTAATATTGTTATCCCATGTTACTGGTAATCTATCAATGTTACCATCCATTCGAAGTGCCTTGATATGATCGGGCATATATAGATGGATTTCCCCTATCATTTCCTCTGAGATATTGATTTCATCAGGTTCATACAGTTTTACATATCTTGTCGCATCAAGCTCATAAGGATCTACCCTAAAAGCCTTTACACCGTCCATCGCTTTACCATTCTCATCGACTAAACTCATGGATGATGCCCATGCATGATCCATTCCCCCCGGCATACTAAATGGCTCCCAATAGAAAACACCTAAACCTTTATGATTGGTAATATTTGCTGTTATACACATTTCCAGTTCGATAACTGCTCTTTGTCCTGCCGCATTTGATGGAAATCCTGACAACTTTTCTTGTGGCTCATCATACAACCCATCCTTAATAACTCTATATCCATGTGCTATTTCAGCAAGTATAATTGGTTTATCATATCTGGCAGACAATTTTTCCATGGCATTTTTTACATCGTTATATCCACCATGCCAAAAGGCATAAAAAGATAATCCTATAATATCAAAATCGGTAACACCATATGCCAGACAATTATCAAACCACTCTTCAAGATAGTAATACCTGCCACCTTGGTCAAGATGCAGCATAACTTTTGTGTCCCGTTCTTTTTGTGTATCTCTTACTGCCTTTATTCCAGCATTTATCATTCTTGCCAACATAGACCAGTTACTCGTCTTTCCCTCCGGCCATATCATTCCACATCGTATTTCATTTCCGATTTGAACCATGTCTGGATATACACCCTCACTGTCTAATCGCAGGAGAACACCTTTTGTGTAATCATATACTGCAGCAATCAATTCCTCGTCATTCAAGCCCTCCCATGAAACAGGTTTTGTCTGTGTCCCAGGATCTGCATACCAGTCTGAATAGTGAAAATCGAGTAGAAATCCCATTTTCCTTTTTTTAAATTCTTTTGCCATAGAGATTGTTTTTTGAATATCACAATATCCTTTTGCCTTAGGTTCCTTATCCGGTTCATTCCAAATTCTAAGGCGTCCATAATTAAATCCCTGACTTACTGCAAAATCAAACAGATTTATTTCATTTCCATCATAATCATAGTATTTATATCCCAAATCCATCATTTCAGGATAAGTAGAGACATCCATTCCTTTAATAAAAGCAGTTGCCATAAAATCCTCCTCTTACACTTAGCTAGTTGATTTTCTGAAACAATTTTATATAATTATATTGTCATGTAGTATTTATTCATATAATTTAATCACTTGATAATATAATTATATCACCAAAGGAGGCGCTTAACGTGTCAAAACTTCAAATACCAACAGATTCCG
>CAYRAW010000293.1:0-3810 GCA_964422225.1 uncultured Roseburia sp. | reverse complement strand
TTAAAACTGCACAATTCGTGACATTCTTTATCCTCGTTTTGCAATTACCTAATCACTGAATACACAAAAGGAGATGAAAATCCACCATTTTCATCTCCTTTATATACTTTACGATATTTATTTCTTAAATAATTTACCAAAGAAGGATTTCTTCTCTTCTGTCTTTCCACCTGCTGTTTGTGCTTCACCGTCCACAGAGATTGTCTCTGCTTCTTTTACAGCCTCTCCAATTCCTGCCTTGGGATGTTCTTTCAATGCTAATAATGCATCATATGCCTGCAATACACTGAGATTCTTTTCTTCAGCTATTCTTTTTGCTGTATAGCCATCAACCGTAATCATACCCATCGGAGGATATTCCCCATTACGGACACTTGACGTAAATTCTACAAAAATGCTGCTGTCAGATTTCAGACGTTTATAATAATACTGTGCTTCTGTATAAGATAATCCGCACCCCTGAGTCAGATAAATCATCAGCTCTTCTCTAAGCGGCTCAGAATGCTTCCACTGCTTTGTAATTTCTCCCATCAGATGAACATCTGCCAGACACATTACATCCGGTCCATCTGTTACTGCTGCAACCTTACTGGCCTGTTCAAACTGTTCCATGAACTTTTCATTATCAATACCTGCTGGAGTCAGTCTGCCTTCTCCGCTTCTACCACCTTCAAATCGATTGGTAATGATCATGTAGGCAAGCTGGTTACGCAATGTAAAGGAACCATCATTCTCACGCAACGTAAAGATAAATGGCTTCTCGCACAATGCTTCTGTCAAAGGGACTGTCATTCTATTCATCAGTCGGTTGTACTGTTTCTTCTTTTCTTCATCTTCCGCAGTTCTCGCCGCATCAAATCTGCGTCCTGTCTCCTGCAGCATTACGATCATTTCCGATATTGTGCAGCCTGACATATACGTGATACCCTCATCATAATCTGTATCCAGATGAGATGCCAGCTCTTCACGTCTCTCTTTGCTGACTGCATAAGGATTTTCCGTATTGACAAAAGAAACCGGTGCAAAATGATACACTACATTACCATCCTTTTCTACCTTCACCTTACTGCATTCTTCTGCTGAAAGGAATTTCTCCATATCAGTCTCAATCTCTGCTGTATCTACAAAGAATGGAAATTTGCAGTTAATGGACTGCATTGTATCAATATCCAGGTTGATGCCTGTCACTCCTACCTTAGATGCAACTGACAATATGGTCTGTAGTGAACGCAGTTTATCCGATTTCTTCAAAATGCCAATCGGATAGACTCCATCAAATACAGGAAGTAATACAGGATTCTCAAGGCAATAATTTACTGCATCCTCATAGTGTTCGAACAAATACATCTGTATATTGTTTTCACCCAGCTTTAACAGGAATGGAGTACCCAGACAGCTTCTATAATCACTGTTTCTGACTCCTAACAGAATATACAGCTCGTCCATCTGGGCAAATTCTCTGATACGTGCCTTGACCTTATCTTCATTCCATACAGGCGGCGTAAAATAGTTGCTGATGTCCAGCGTTGCCGGGTCGAATTCCAGCCAGTAATTTCGGTGTGGTTCAATAATTACCTGAAAATGTCCTTTTACAAACTGTGCAAGCAAAGAAAGCTTGTATCTATTAACAGGCTTTTTATCCGGATTATAGCGCATCGCGCTTTCTGCTGTCAGGAATACCTTTAAGGATTCATAATCATAATCCTTTTCATCTTTGATCTGACTTCCATCCTTTTTACGCTTCATAGTCATTATCTCAAAAGTCTGCTTCTCACCTTCCGCAGGCTTCTTTCTGAAATTCGGAAGCTGACCGATAATAAACACAGATTTTGTCAGCATGCGTGCCACCGCCTCTTCCTTGGAGCATCTGTCTATGGATGTTCTATACATATAATGGAAACATTCCACAACATCCTTCATCACTCGCAGATCTTTTGCTGACAGATATTTTTCATCACACAGAGTAGTCCTGGAACCAGTCTCCAGTGTATTGATATGCAGAACCAGTCCTGTTATCTGCTCATCAAATATCTGGTAAATAACCTCTCCGAGCTTATCCTCATGGTACGCATAACGATGCTCACTGTATTTCTTTGCCTTGCTGACATATGCATCATAGTATTCCTTTTCAAAGAAAACGTGAATCGCATCATCAAAGACTTCCTCCTCATCTCTCTGCATGACCATGATATCTTTATTAAGCTCTTCAAAAAGGCGCAACTGCCAAATTGTTATATTAGATTTTCTTTCCACTTAACTTTACCTTATCCCTATTCTTAACTTTCTACGATCAGATATCTGCCGTCGCCTACGTCAAATACCTCTGGTGCATCCAGAATATCATTCTTATCCTGACCTTCCAGATCTACACCCTCTTCATCGAAGTACTCCCATACTTCATCCAGAGAATCTACAACAACTGCCATACATTCCTCAAGAAATTCTTCTGCTTCTTCCGGTGTTTCTGCTACATTTTCCGGAAAAAGCTGCGACTGATTCTCCAAAAAACATTCTAATACTGCATCATCATACTCATGCATACTAATTACCATGCCTTTCATTCATACTGCTTATATTTATACCGTAATGCCTGCCTTAGACAACTCCTGTGAAAGTCTTGCAATCGGTAATCCAACAACATTATTGTATTCACCACAGATTCCCTTGATATACGCTGCACACCTGCCCTGAATAGCATAAGCACCAGCTTTATCCATCGGCTCTCCTGTGGAAACATATGCTTCTATCTGAGCCTGTGTCATAGGATACATTTCTACCTCAGTCTTCTCATGAAAACAGATAACCTTTCTGTCCTTCCCAGTCATTATTATAAGTGTAACACCTGTATACACCTGATGAATATGTCCCTGAAGTTTGGAAAGCATCTCTATTGCATGCTGTCTGCTCTTAGGTTTTCCCATAATTTCAGCACCATATGCAACAATGGTATCAGCCCCGATCACAACAGTATTATCCTGAACTCCATGTTCTGCCTCATAGCGTTCTGCCACTTCCGTTGCTTTCTGCATAGATAACTCTTCCACGATTTCCCATGGCTGTTCTTTTGTGATGATTTCCTCTCCATGAGCTGACGAAATTACAAACTGCATACCAAGCTGCTCTAATAGTTCTTTTCTTCTGGGCGAACCAGAAGCTAATACAAATTTTACCATATTATTCTATGCCTTTCCAGTGTCAGTTACTTTTTTAGTCATTCTGCATATGAATCTCCGGCTTAAATGTTCTTGCCTGCTTTTGTTCTTCCTTGTCCTTACGTGCTGCTGCAATATACTCTCTGCAGAACTGCTCCTGCGCATTACAAAGTTCCTTGCCCCGCTTATCTACTTTTTCATAAGTTCCATCGGGTTTCAGAAGCTGAGCCTTTACTGTATCTCTAAGCTGTACATCCAGAATATGCCATACTTTCTCCTTTAATTCAGGATTAAGTACAGGGAATAATATCTCCACACGACGTTCCAGATTTCTCGGCATCCAGTCTGCACTTCCCATATACAATTCCGGGTTACCACCATTTTCAAAGTAAAAGATTCTTGCATGTTCCAGGAAATTACCTACTATGGAACGTACAGAAATATTATCCTTAGTTCCCTCTACTCCTGTTCTCAGACAACAGATACCTCTTACGATCAGTTCTATTTTAACTCCGGCTGCCGCAGCTTCATATAATGCCTTGATCACATCAGGATCACACAGCGAATTCATTTTGGCAACAATACGAGCCGGTCTGTTCTGCAATGCATTTTCCTTCTCACGCTGGATCAGGAACAGGAATTTATCTTTGAGCCACAA
>CAYRAW010000292.1:0-3851 GCA_964422225.1 uncultured Roseburia sp. | reverse complement strand
AAAACAGACTCTCTTACAACTGATACCTACATCCACAAGCAGATGTGTTGCCTCCGTTCCTATGTAAATACAATTTCCACTGCTTCCGCTTGCTATACTGCACATTTTCATTGGTGTCTGACCATCCTCACATTCTAACTGCTTTTATTTCCAGAAAATTTCCAGTTTATCTCCATTCTTAAGTTGTTGCGTATATTGCGCATTTTCTCCATTGATGCGTGTTATAATACCTTTACCTTTAACAGTTCTTGTATCAAAATCGATGTAATCAAAAATATCTACAAACTGGTAAGAATCCTTTCCTGCTAATGTAACACGTTTCTGGTTGGCGATCACAACAATACTCTTGTTATCGGATATTGTTTCTTCTTCCTGCTTTTCTTCTTTAGCTGCCTGTTCTACCATATCCTTAAAAACCTGAACCGTATCTGCCTTAACTTCTTTTTCAGGTTCATTCGTATCATGCAATTGTGTCTGTTTTACTTCTTTTACCTGAATTTCCAGCTTATCACCAGCATAAATTGCGGATTCTTTATTCGCTTCCTGTCCGTTAACAGTTAATTTCTGCTTTGAATTAAGTTTCAGATAATCATACATCTGTCCGTATGTATAATAGCTGTATATAGATACTTCATCACCTTCCTGAATCAGATAATCAGAAGTTTCCTCACTGCCATTTACTTTAATCGGTTTTGCAAGTGAAAGTTCCTGTCCATCCACAGTCACAGATATCTTGCCATGATAATCTAACAGATCAGCGATCCTTACCTGTGCAGGTCTTCCCTGCGTAGATTCCTGCATGATTATCTCATCATTTGCCTTGATCGCATGATTGATATCAACATTTTCGCCATTGACTGTAATGGTTGCACTTTCCCCATATTCTCCTCTGGTTACGCGGTTCTTTCCATTTACCGTATAATGTACTTCTTTTCCTCTTCTTGGAAAAAGGCTTTCTCTGTCAAAAGAAGCCTGAATAGCAGCATCGATCACCGCAAGCTTGTTATTATCATATAATTTAATACGTGTTCCATTGAAAATAACATATATAAAGTTATTATTCTGTTCATAATATGACAGGCAAATGCCAACAGGAGTAATGATCGTTGAATCTTTCAGACAATCTGAAGGGAAATCAACATCATTCATGATTTCTTCCCCACGAAGTGCCACTCTCTTCGGTTCCAGTTCCAGTTCCTTGGCAATCTGTTCCGTAAATCCTTTGATCTTACCGCCGCCACCGACAACAAAAACAGCACTCGGTGATATGTCTCCGTTCAAACGTCTGATTTCATCTGCTGCCTGCTTAGCCATTTTTTCAATCTGTGGTTTACAGATAGCATATACTTCCTCTGATGTGATCGTCTGTTCCAGCCCCATAATATCCTCATATGTAATTTCAGCTTTAACAGATGCCTCTTTCTTGATTCTCTCCGCTGTTGCAAAGTCGATCAGACACTTACGGGCAATGATTTCTGTCAAAGAATCACCTGCACAGGGAATCATGCCAAAAGCGATGACACTTCCATCATTTGTAATCGAGATATCTGATGTACCTGCCCCCACATCGATCATAGCTATATTAAGAAGTCTGAAACGTTCAGGAATTGCGACCCGGATTGCCGCAATAGGCTCCAACGTCATGTTGGCAACCTTGAGTCCTGCCAGTTCAACAGCGCTATATAGGCCATCTACCACATCATCCGGCAGGAAAGTAGCGATCATATCCACTCCCAAAGTCTTTGCCTTATGATGTTCCGGCTGTCCCATCCACATGCCATTAATATAATATTTTACCACGGAATAACCTACACAATAGAAATGTACATCACTGTCATTTTCTTTCTGAAATTGTGCAAATGCCTGCTCTACGCCCATTGATACCAAAGTGCTCATATCTTCTTTGGATATGCTTGTCTCTGTATCGAATTCCTTGTCTACATGCACATTCATAGTCTTTAACACACGACCTGCAGAAGCAATGCAGGCATCTGTCAGATTCAGTCCTGTCTTTTCTTCCAGTGCTGCCTTGATCTCACTGATCGTAGCAGCGACTCTGTTAATGTCATGAATCTGCCCATCCAGCATAGCCCTGGTTCGATGTTCACGGATTTCCTGTGCAACAACTACAAAACGCTCCTCCTGTCTGTAGCCAATTGTTCCTACAATGCTTCTTGTTCCAATATCCAGTCCGAATACTGTTTCCTGTCCAAAGATTTTTACCTGATTCATACATATTCCCCCATTATATTATTAATTTGTTGATAGGTATCCTCCAAATCTCCGTTATTGGTGATCACGACGCTGCAATGCCTGCGAAATTCTGCCTCACTTAGCTGTCCCCTTATAATACTTTCCGTCTTTTCTTCACTGTACTGTCTGTTTACTGCAAGCCTTTGTCTGCGCACCGCTTCATCTGTGTGGATATACCACATCTCATCCACGATTTCGTCGTAATGTTCCTCTATTAACAATGCTGCCTCTATAAAGAAAAATGCAACATGGTCTGCCCTTTGTTCTAAAGCGATCTGCTCCAAAATATACTTTTTTACTTCCGGATGTATGATAGCATTGACTTTTTCCAGAGTTCCCGCATCAGCAAAAATCTTAGCTGCCATTGTGCCTTTTACAATATTGCCGTCTGCATCCAGAATATCCTTCCCCAGAAGTGCGATCAACCTGTGATAACATTCATGCCCCGGTTTCTCCAACAGATGAGCCACCTCATCCGCCCGGATGATCCTGCTGTTATAATGTTCCTCTATATATTTTAATATCTGTGTCTTACCGGCGCCAACTCCACCGGTTATCCCTATAATTTTCATACTCGCTCTTTTTCCTCGATATCTGTCCAAACATTCCCTCAAGGTTTGAACAGATCTATTTTGCCTCATACCAGTCGCTGCCTGTATGAAGATCGATTTCCAATTCAACAGCCAGATGGCAGGCATTTTTCATCTCTTCTGACAAGATACGGCGAACTTCTTCTATTTCATTTTCTCTAGTCTCTATCAAAAGTTCATCATGGATCTGCAAGATCAGCCTGGACTGCAATCCGGCAGCTTTCAGCGCATCATATACATGCAGCATGGCTATTTTGATGATATCTGCCGCTGTACCCTGAATCGGTGAATTCATGGCAACTCTTTCTCCAAAAGAACGTGTCATGAAATTAGAAGACTTTAACTCCGGTACAGGTCTGCGTCTGCCAAACATTGACTCACAGTACCCCTTTTCCTTTGCATCCGATACCAGTTTATCCAAAAAGGTCTTAATACCCGGATAGGTCTTAAAATATTCATCAATATAGCCCTTGGCTTCCTTCGTAGAAATACTGAGATCCTGACTGAGTCCAAAGGAACTGATACCATATACGATACCAAAATTTACAGCCTTTGCATTCCTTCTTTGCAGATCTGTTACCTCTTCAAAAGGTGTATGGAATACCTTGGATGCTGTAATGCGATGGATATCCTCATCCATTTTATATGCTTCGATCAACTGTTCGTCACCGGACATATGCGCCAGAACTCTAAGTTCGATCTGCGAATAATCTGCATCCATGAAGATACAGTTCTCATCCGGTACAAATACTTTACGTATCCTTCTTCCCAGTTCCATTCTCATTGGGATATTCTGCAGGTTCGGTTCTGTAGAGCTGAGTCTTCCTGTTGCGGTGATCGTCTGATTAAAATTCGTATGGATACGGCTGTCCTCTCCAATATAAGCAGCCAGTCCATCTGCATAAGTCGATTTTAACTTGGTCAGTCCCCGATATTCCTGAATATCTTTGATGATCGGATACTGTGGTGCAAGTTTGTCTAATACATCTGCTGCCGTGGAATATCCGG
>CAYRAW010000291.1:0-3857 GCA_964422225.1 uncultured Roseburia sp. | reverse complement strand
TGGAGAAATATGCCCCACGGATCAATGCACAGAATAATCTGTTAGGCCTTTATGCTGAGTATGTAGCATCAGGGATTATTTCCATGTATATCGAATGGTTTCATTCTGACAACAGCGTTTCTCTGGAAGAGCTTGCCAAAGCAGCAAGCGACATTACTCTATTTGGTTTTACTTCTTACAGAAAAAATTGAGGTTATTGGGCTGTATGCAATCTAAGTATCTGCACCGATTCCCCATCTATATGATACCTGCAGCAGCCTCCTAAAGCCTCTATCTTCTGTTCCCTCGGAGATACTTTGTATGGTTCATCAAAGGAGTTCTCATCCGTTGGCTCATAACCGGACATAATATAAGCTGTACCTGCTGCCCTCTCTACTCCTTCCAGATGAAGCTTCACATCTACCGCTCGTTTCTGTACATTAACCAGCTTCACGATCACATCACCACTACGATGGTCTATAGAAGCCGCTGTATAGAGCGGTTCTATCACAACCGGTACATGTTCAATTTCATGGATCAGCACTCCGTCAATATATGCTCTGAAATGTCTGCCCTTAACCTCCAGCTTCAGTTCATAATCTCTGTCAGCCTCTACTGTAAAGGAAGATTGTGTCAGACAGGAATTGCGTCCTGTAATGTCCTGCGTCAATGCACTGTCCATATTCTGCCAGCCACCTATCTCCCACTGATAACGGTTCTTCTCATCCTTCACACCGTATTGCAGCATAAATCCCCGTCTGCCCTTTAACATCCTGCCCTTCATTGTCATGCTGTAATGTCCTGATATCACATTATGCAGAAGAACGTCCCTGGTTACAACTCTCACATCCGGCTCCTGCCCTGCATATTGTGCAGCATCCGCACCCACATAGTATACCTCCGGATCATGCCAGTTCGTTCCTTTCTCCATATCTTCTATTATGATGTCCGAATATCTGACAACTGTGTCAGGTTCTATCCGCAGTCCAATTTCTCCCTTAGGATCATCCTCTATCCGTACACTGTCCTGTAAACCTGTCATTTCCAGTTCGATCCTGTCATCCCCCTGATGATTCATGAACAGCTTCTGCACATAATAATTCGCCGTTCCATATGCCTGATGATTATTGAACCATATCATATCCGGCTTCCAGTTAATATAGTTCACATTGCACAGAAGCGGTGCATAGCAGGCAAGTCCTACCTTCTCACTGTTACGCTCCATTCCCGTCATATAAGAAGCCTCGATCAACGCATTATACCAAGTGTTGCCCCAACTGGCATATTCACCTAAAAATACCCTGGGTCCTTTCGTATCAAAGTCATCATATCTGTGCTGATTGGCAAGGAACCACTCCGGTGCCTGATAATAATGTTCATCTACCAGGTCTGCATGGTTTCGTCTGGCACAATCCCAGCCTTTCTCATACTCACCGCCTGCTGCAAAAGGTCCACTACTGGCAATGATCTGCATATTGGGATATTTCTCTTTGATTGCCTTATGAAAATAGGGATATCTCTCGAAAAAACCTTCTCCTACTTCCTCATTTCCAATTCCGATATATTCCAGTCCAAATGGATCCGGATGGCCTAACTCAGTGCGAATCCTTCCCCACTGTGTTGTATCATCTCCATTGGCAAACTCTATCAGATCCAGTGCCTCCTGAATCCACTCATCTAACTGGTCAAATGGCACTTTACGCTGATGATGGGGATCATATCCTGCCGGCAGCACCGGTAAAGGCTTCGCTCCTATCTCCTCGCAGAAGCAGAAATATTCGTAATACCCTAATCCCAATGTCTGATTGTAGCCCCAGTTATTACGTCTGGCAGGGCGTTCCTCCAAAGTACCTATCGTATTCTTCCAACGATAAAGAGAATCTCTGTCCTGCGCATTAATAGAACCATCATGCACCAGACATCCTCCGGGGAATCTCATAAATCTGGGCTTCAAATCTGCAAGCAGGGCAGCAATGTCTGCTCTTAATCCATTTTCCTTATGAAGATAAGTATGCCTGGGGAATAATGACACCATATCCAGATAAAGTCTGCCAACTTCCTCTACATAGATTGCAAGACTGCCTGTGGTGGTGGTTCTGTCTGCCTTGATCGTTGCCTCGTAACGATTCCAGGTTGTCCCTCTGGCAACTATAAATGTTGTTTCTCCAAGGTTCTCTCCGGCTTCATCTTCCAGAACAGCCCGTAGCGTCAGTTCACTTCTGCCATCATTGGAAGCCAGACAAGAGAAACGATATTCCTTATCCTGTTCAAAATACATACCCGGTGTAAAGCCTGTATTTCGGACGCCTGCTCCCTCACCTGTTTCAAATATTTCACATACCAGATAGTGAGGATTGCGCCTGCTGTATGGATGCGAATCCTGAACCCACCACTGCATCCTGCTGTATCGCTTCTCTATCTTCTCCCACGCCATCAATGGATGATACGATGGATTATCTATCACTGAGAACTCAAAACTCCTGTTTTGTACCATCTCTGCATACAAACCGCCATCTGCTGCATGATTCAGATCTTCAAAGAAAATACCATATAAATCTCCCAGGTTTCCTACGACCCTGGACGGTCTGACTGTAATTTCTGCCTGTCCCATATTTTACCTCCTGTTCTATATTATGTAATTAGTAACTAATTTAATCTCTGTTGAATATAAGACTGCATCATTCCCCGCAGTTGCTCAAACTGTTGCATTGTGTGAGGGTTCTGTGACTGAAAATGCAGCAGCTTATCCAGATATCCCTGTTCAACGACGACCCGTACACTGTAAGGGTAAACCAGTTCATAGACCAGAGAAATATGTCCGACTACATGATCCACAGGAGTGTGTTTCAGGGAACGTAATGTAGCATGCTGCTCAGCAAAGCTGTCCATAACAGCCTGTGTTACCTCTGCATTGACCAGCTCCTTCGTTGTCACATTATAGATTTCTTCCAATGGGACATCCACATTTACTTTGAGAATGTCAATTTTATCTGCGTCTCTCAGGATGTCAGCAAACTGCTTCTCCCTGGAAGTGTATTCCTGCGGTACACGGTAAGCACTGTGACAGGATATGACCTTTCTCAGAAATATCAATTCATCTTCTGATATCTCATCTCTTTCGATATAATCCCATATCTTCCCCTCATCAAACAGTATCTGAGCACCATACATGGCATGATCGATAGACTCCGCATCATTAAATGTGCCAAACCTGCGCAACTGTTCAAATCGTCCTACATCATGGAGCAGACCACAAAACCATGCCATATCTGTATCCTCCTGTGATAAGGCGATACTCTGTGCAATTCCTTCACACAATGCAGCCACACGATACGTATGGTCTATTTTCAGCTTTACCTTTTCATCCTGTGCATTATAATGCGCAGTATACTCCCCAAAGGCTGTCTGCGCCTTATCTCTGTTTAATTTCATGATTGTCCTCATTTCTGTACATAGCAAATTTATATCAAATGCGCACAAGCACAAATCTCATATGCATCTCTTTCAAAAAATATGTTACACCATGAAATATACAAAAACAATGCATTTTAACGCGAAAAATACCCGAAAAAGGACATTTAACCTTTTCGGGTATTTTGCAGTTTCAGACCAGATGCAGCATATCGATCAGCACTACCGTAGCCAGTCCATAATATACGACAATTGCTACAAGATCATTGATCGTAGTGATCAATGGACCGGATGCTACTGCGGGGTCTACCTTGATCTTCTTGAAAAACATGGGAATCAGTGTACCAACCAGGCTGGATACTACCATGGCTCCTATCAGGGAGAGTCCTACACAGCCTGACACTAACATTGCATATGCTAACTCATACTGTTTCAGGAAACGGATATACATGCCAAGTAATAAAAAC
>CAYRAW010000290.1:0-3867 GCA_964422225.1 uncultured Roseburia sp. | reverse complement strand
CCGTACAGACATTAATTGAAAGTGGAGTTGTTAAGAACCCTAGAGATGGTGTTATGATCCTTGGTAATGGTGAATTAACCAAGAAGCTTAATGTTCAGGCTAATGCTTTCAGTGCGTCTGCAAAAGAAAAGATTGAGGCACTTGGCGGAACAGCAGAGGTGATCTAATGTTTACGACACTAAAGAACGCGTTTAAGATTAAAGAAATCAGAATGAAATTGCTGTTTACTTTTCTTATGCTGATAGTGATTCGATTTGGCTCTCAGCTTCCGGTTCCGGGCGTAGACAGAAATTACTTTTCTTCATGGTTTGAGGCTCAAACCGGCGGTGCGTTCAACTTCTTTGATGCATTTACAGGCGGTTCATTTTTGAACATGTCTGTATTTGCACTGAATATCACACCGTATATTACTTCATCCATCATTATACAGCTTCTTACAATTGCAATACCTAAATTGGAAGAGATGCAGCGTGATGGAGAGGACGGCCGAAAGAAAATTGTTTCGATTACCCGTTATGTAACAGTTGCTCTTGCTTTGATTGAAAGTGCTGCAATGGCAATCGGATTTGGCAATCAGGGATTGTTAGAAGAGTATAACGCTTTGAATGTCATAACAGTAATTGCGGCATTGACAGCAGGTAGTGCGTTCCTTATGTGGATTGGTGAACGAATTACAGAGAAAGGTGTCGGAAATGGTATTTCCATAGTACTTATTATCAACATCATTTCCCGTATGCCAGATGACTTTAGCAATTTGTATGAACAATTTGTAAAAGGTAAATCTGTTCCATTGGCAGTAGTTTCTGCTATCGTTATTCTTGCAATTATATTAGCAATGATCGTTTTGGTTATCATTCTTAACGATGGAGTTCGTAAAATTCCAGTTCAGTATGCTAAAAAAATTCAGGGTAACAAAATGGTTGGCGGACAGTCAACGTTCCTGCCATTAAAGGTTAATACAGCAGGTGTTATTCCTATAATTTTCGCATCATCATTGATGCAGTTCCCGATTGTAATTTCTTCATTGGTAAGATATCAGGGAACAGGTGTCTGGAGACAGATATTAAATGGATTAAATCAGGATAACTGGTGTAAACCGGATCAGTTAGTTTATTCTATTGGTTTGGTTGTATATATCGTATTGACAGTATTTTTTGCATATTTTTACACTTCATTAACATTTAATCCGTTAGAGATATCCAATAATATGAAGAAACAGGGTGGATTTATTCCGGGTATTCGTCCTGGTAAACCTACCACTGATTATTTGACCAAAGTGTTGAACGCAATCATATTTATTGGTGCAGTCGGACTTGTTATTGTAGCAGTCATTCCATTCTTCTTTAACGGTGTATTTGGAGCTAATGTTTCCTTTGGTGGAACAAGCTTGATCATTATCGTAAGTGTTATCTTGGAGACAATCAAACAGATTGAATCTCAGATGTTAGTACGTAATTATAAAGGATTTTTGAATGATTAATCTATACATGGTTTTGGAAGCAAAGTTTTTACTTTGCTTTCAGCCATGAATAAATACGTAAGCTGTGATTGTTCTGTTTCGTGAGCTATTGGCTTACGTTTTTTCAGTTTTATATGAATTCGAATATAATATCATTAGGGTTTAATATATAAATAAGGAATCAAAATTATATCGATCAATGAGGAGGAATTGATATGAAGATTATTATGTTAGGCGCTCCTGGTGCGGGCAAAGGTACACAGGCCAAGATGATTGCTGAGAAATTTGGTATTCCTCATGTATCAACAGGTGATATATTCAGAGCAAATATCAAGAATGGTACAGAACTTGGAAAAGAGGCAAAGAAGTATATGGATCAGGGACTTCTGGTTCCTGATGAACTCACTGTTAAGATCCTTCTTGACCGTGTAGCACAGGATGATTGTAAGAACGGTTATGTACTTGATGGTTTCCCAAGAACGATTCCTCAGGCGGAAGTTCTGGATAAAGCTCTGACAGAGTTAGGCGATAAAATTGATTATGCGATCAATGTTGATGTTCCTGATGAGAACATTATCAGAAGAATGTCAGGCAGACGTGCCTGTGTAACTTGCGGAGCTACTTATCATGTTGTACATATTCCACCTAAGAAAGAAGGAATATGTGATACATGTGGTTCAGAACTTATCTTAAGAGATGATGATAAGCCTGAGACTGTAAAGAACAGACTGGATGTATACCATAAACAGACCCAGCCATTGATTGACTTCTATACAGCTAAGGGTGTTTTGAAGTCAGTAGATGGAACAGTTGATATGAAAGCTGTATTTGCATCAATTGTCGCAATTTTGGAGAAATAGTGTTATGTGTAATAAGCATAGATACCATAAGGTATGTTTATTAACATGCGGGAGGATATAAAATGGCTGTTACAATTAAATCTCAGAGAGAAATTGATTTAATGAGGGAATCAGGACATATCCTGTATAAAGTACATGAAGAATTAGGGCAGGCTATAGAACCTGGTATGTCAACACTGGATATCGACAGACTGGGTGAGAAGCTGATCCGTGGTTATGGCTGTATTCCTAATTTCCTGCATTATAATGGATATCCGGCGTCAATATGTGTTTCTGTAAATGATGAAGTTGTTCATGGAATTCCAAGAGCAGATCGCATTTTGCAGGAAGGTGATATTGTTAGTCTGGATGCTGGTCTGATTTATAAAGGATATCATTCAGATGCTGCAAGAACATATGGAGTCGGAAGGATCAGTGCTGAAGCACAAAAACTGATCGATGAGACAAAGAACAGCTTTTTTGAAGGAATTAAGAAAGCAAAGGATGGTAATCATTTACATGATATCTCTAATGCAATTGATGCATATATCTCTAAATTTGGATATGGCATTGTAGAGGATCTGGTAGGACATGGAATTGGTACAGCATTACATGAAGATCCACAGATTCCTAATTTCGCACAGAAACGTAAAGGAATCAGATTACAGGCAGGTATGACCCTTGCGATTGAGCCGATGATCAATTTGGGTAGACCAGATGTAGAATGGCTTGATGATGATTGGACAGTAGTAACTGAGGATGGTTCTCTATCAGCTCATTATGAGAATACGATATTGGTCACAGACGGTGAACCTGAGATACTCACACTTATGTAGGTGATCAATATGATAGGACATTTGGTGTACTCCATGGCTGGACATGATAAAAATAAAGTCTACGCCGTGATTCAGGAAGATTCGGATTATGTTTGGCTTGCAGATGGCGATATTAGAACAATAGATCATCTTAAAAAGAAAAACAAAAAACATGTGCAGTTAATAAAATATGAACTGTCAGGTAACACAGTCACGAATGAAATGATTAAAAGAACGATTAAGTTATATTGTAAAGACATGCAGGAGGTAAAATAATGTCAAAATCTGATGTAATTGAAATTGAA
The DNA here is from genome assembly GCA_964422225.1 of uncultured Roseburia sp. Taxonomy (GTDB): domain Bacteria; phylum Bacillota; class Clostridia; order Lachnospirales; family Lachnospiraceae; genus COE1. The sequence goes on along the minus strand of CAYRAW010000290.1, from coordinate 449 downwards.
GGTACTGTTGTAGAAAAACTCCCCAACACAATGTTCCAGGTTGAATTAGAGAATGGACATCGTGTATTAGCACACATCAGCGGTAAGTTAAGACAGAATTTTATTCGTATCTTACCCGGTGATAAAGTAACATTGGAATTATCCCCTTATGATTTATCCAAAGGAAGAATCATCTGGAGAGATAAATAAATATCAATTAGGTCTTGCAATTATAGAATATGCATGCTATAATGTAAGACGGTCTTTTTGAAAGGAGGGTTTAACATGAAAGTTAGATCATCAGTAAAACCTATTTGCGAAAAATGCAAAATTATCAAGAGAAAAGGAAAGATCAGAGTAATCTGTGAAAATCCGAAACACAAACAGAGACAGGGTTAATTCAACACTTGGTCTTTACGAATGTGCGGCTGAAGTATGCATTCCTATAATTGTAGAATAACAGTTATACC
>CAYRAW010000289.1:0-3870 GCA_964422225.1 uncultured Roseburia sp. | reverse complement strand
TCTGATAAGATAGAGAAGTATCTTTTGTGTCTGCCGCAAGTAGATATACTTCATCTGCTACTGTATCCATACCGCAGAATGCATCACCTGCTATCGAAGAAATTGCAGAAGGAAGCGTCACACTTCTTATATTACTCATGTCCGAAAAAGCTTTTGGACCGATCTTGGTTACTGTATCCGGTATTTTTACCTCCACCTTACTCGTACTGTTCAGATTTCCTGTATACTGATACAAATATTTACCATCCGGACTTAAAACAAATCCCTTCGCATCAGTCTTGTACCATTTCTTATATAAAGTCAAATCACCATTAATTGTTATATCCATATCATATACAGTAAAACATTCCTGATCCTGATACCATGTATCATCTGTCTGATATTCTGTTGAATAAGAAATTTTATCCGGATCGATCAGTGCAGTAACATCACTTAATTTCTGTCCTTTAGAAGCGGCTTCCTCAATTACACCCGTATCGGTATCCGCATAAGTTCCTCCATTCAGATCAAAGGTGATCGTAAATTCATTTTCACTCCAGCCAGCATAAAGAGTCATATCCTTAGCGACTTTCCGGTTCCAGTCTACCAGTGTTTGAGCAGAGGTATCCAAATACCAGTTTGTGAAATGATATCCCTTTTTAATCGGTGTATAATCAGGTTTCGGTATGGTTGCTCCTGCTTTGACTGTTTTGGTTTGAGAACTGTATTTATCTGCGCCAGTAGCCATATAGGTAATTGTATATTGACTGTCTCCCATATCCCATGTAGCATATAAAGTGATATCGGAAGTGATGATATCATCAAAATTCCATGTATAATCTTTATCTGTATGCCAATTCAGTAAAGTAGCACTTCTGGTTTCAGACCCAATTGTCAGTTCATGAGTGGAATTGGGCAAATAATCATTTATCGGTGTTTTATCAATAACATCTCCCGTTTCTTCATTAATTTCCTGCGTAACTTCCAAAACTGCTATTCCATCTACCTCTGTTGTTCCTGATGGTAAATTTTTAAAATATGAAAGCGGAAAGCCAAAGTGGTATGTTACTGTAACGGTCTTCGTCGTATTTGCAGTCGGTGTTGCTACATCCACATCCTGCTGTGCTGCCTCAGTGTCCTGAGAAATTTGTTCTGTATCTATATCGTCACCGTCAGCCCGCACCTCAGGCATCGGTATCTGTGACAATAGAATTGCAAAAATAATCAAGCTCACTCCAAGTAAATTTTTCAGCCTCCGATACATATAAGTCCCCTCTTACTTCTGTATTTTTTTGGCGATCACAACAAATCGTCCATCTTCTTTATATCTGTCACAGGTTGAAAGAATCAAACAGGAATCACCATACGACAACTCATCCATCATATAAAGTGCATTCCCTGAAATATTATCTTTGAAAGTTTCAAACTCCTGTTCCGTACTCATATCAATTGCATCATAATATCGAAATACATCTTCATCCGCATAAGCAACTTCTGAAAGCATTGCTGCTACTACTTTATACTCATTTTCTTCATATAGCGAATCAAAATGAATTGTTGGATGTTCCTCGCAGAATTGTTTATCCTTATATTTCTTTAAAGTTCCAAACATAACGCCGAATCTCATATTATGACCATAAATGATCAGATTCTGTCCCGATTGCATTACATTGCAGCGATAGTCAAGAATCAATAATCCATTCTTATCTTTTTCCCCGGTAAAGTTTTTGTCCAGATAATAATTATTATCATTCTGTCTGGACATGACAGGATAATCAATTTGGGTTCCATCTATCGTAAGCCAGCCCGAGAAATCCTGATTTTCAGAATATAGCTGTTGAAATTTCCCCAATATTTCCGGTTTCACTTCCGTAACCGATGACGCAAGTGCCGTTTGTTCTTCTTCCATGGCTTTTGCCAGTGCTTCTGCTTTTTTTCTATCCTGCCAACGCTGTGTAAGTCTCACTGTCCTGGCGTCTTCCTTTACTTTCTCCTGTAACAGATATGTATCATAATTCGTCTTCATATCCAGAAATACATTCCAGTTAAAGTATGCAAAGCAGATGCAGAACACAAGTGCAAATACAAAAACAAGCATGCCTTTGTTTCTGGCAAACAATTTCTGTTTATTATCTTCTCTGCGTTTCAGGGAAGCAACCTGCCTGCGGATATTCCGCATCTGTTCTTCTGTTAATATTTCCGTCAGGCTATCCAGAAAATCAATCCCCAGCATAGACTCAAACTCAATATCATATAATTTAATTTTGTAATAAATTTCTTTTGCAAGCGGTACTGTAAGCTCCAGATTGCCCTGCACCAGAGAATCTATAATTTCCCTGTCAGCTCTGGTCTTACTTTCCTCTTCACTATACAGAGTCACTCGCCTGTCTACCAATACTTCTCTCATAGTTTTCTGTTTTTATTTATTGCAAATGTTTTATGTTACCTATTTACGCTTATTATACTATTAGTTTTCAGAATTGTATAGTAAATTTTATAAACATTTTCAAAAACAGCAAAAATTTATATCTAAAAAGAACCCAGAGTTACTTATTCTCTGAGTTCTTTACATAATTCACAATTTTATTGGCTACATAAATGCACCTGTAATCTGCATCCTGGTCTAAATACTTTGTTACCGCCTCTTTGGCAAGCTGTAAACATTCTTCCTGTGATGCATTAGTGTCGACCTGTATCGTCTTGCGTGTTCTGCCATTTACCTGCACAGGAATCGTCACCAACTGCCGTCTCCACTGTACATCCTGCCACTGCATCTGCAACACTGACTTTTCCTTCTGTTTCATAGTCTGCCACAGTTCTTCTGATAAATGTGGAGCAAAAGGCGCCAGTAAAATAACCAGTTCTCTGCACAATTCCAAAACCTTACCATTAGGCTGTGCTTTTACTGCCGCATCCTGCCCATGGTGTGGAACTGCTGTTTCCAGATCATGACTATGCATACAGCGCAGCACAAATCCTGTATCTAATGACTTCTGAATTCTTCCAACTCCTGTCATCAATGTTGAAAGTGCATTATGCCGATCAGGCATTGTATTTCCTTTTGCAAAATGCATCAGCATATCAGATTTCATCTGTTCAATCCGGCTTTGTAAATCCCCGACTTCTTTGTCTGCATATCCACCCTGTTCATTCCACTGCATCGTTGCCAGAATCAATCGTCTGAACTTACCCAAGAATTTGTACAGTCCTTCCAGACTGCATTCTTCCCATGTATCCAGATAGGGATCATCTGCTTTGGGGGTCTTTTCAAACAGCAGATACAGTCTCAGGCAGTCCAGCCCATAATCCAGTATCAGTTCTTCCTGAAATACTCTTTTGCCTGTATCCGTAAGCCACTGCATCAGGTTCTGTGCAGCCTCGCGCTGTGACTGTATCGGCCATTGTCCAAACATACTCTGTGCTGCCTGATCTGCGTCAATATTCTCAGCTTCCCACAGTTTCTGCGCATAGTATTGTGTTTCCCGATGATTCATTAAAGTAATCATACGGCTTATTTCACTACGATATTCAGGATTCTGCCCTTTACGTAGATTTCCTTTACTACATTCTTACCAGCCATAAGCTCTGCAATTGCAGGAATTGCATGTGCCTTTGCCTTAACAGATTCTTCATCCTCGTCAAGTGCTACTCCAAGAGTTGCCTTAACTTTACCGTTGATCTGTACTGCGATCTCTACATTGGATTCTACAGTCTTGGCTTCTTCATATTCCGGCCACTTCTGCTGATATGCTCTGCCGCCGTAGATAGACTCCCATAATTCCTCTGTCATATGAGGTGCTACAGGATTCAGTAAAAGGATCAAGGTTGCATATTCAGCCTTGTTGATGCTCTTTTCCTTATAGAAGTCATTTACCAGAGACATCATAGCTG
>CAYRAW010000288.1:0-3889 GCA_964422225.1 uncultured Roseburia sp. | reverse complement strand
TCTGCAAAGCAAGGTAGACCCGTATTTAAGACCTTTATACGATGCGTTATATCAGATCATGGGTGCTGACAGTTTCCAGAAGAATATGGAGAAGGGGCTGATCGAGGTGGCACCTTTGGCTTATATGCGAGGAAGAACACTGGATAATGCATATATTATTCTGGATGAGGCACAGAATACGACACCTGCGCAGATGAAGATGTTTCTTACCAGAATAGGATTTGGTTCAAAGGTTATCGTGACAGGCGATGCTTCACAGAAAGACTTGGCAGTGGGAACACAGTCAGGGTTAGACGTTGCAGAAAAAGTATTGGGGAAGATCAGCGATATAGCATTCATAAGAATGACCAGTAGAGATGTAGTCAGACATCCGCTGGTTCAGAAAATTGTAAAAGCATATGAAGCATATGAAAGCAGCGAAATGAAACGACAGAATCGGAACACGGAAAGCCGCAAGGGCATGGGCAGCTTCCATGCAAGAAAACCAAAGTAGGGGTAGAAACATGAAAAAAGAAGAAGCAAAGTGGCAGAAAGTATTATGGGTCGTGTGCATGCTTCTGTTTTCTGTAGCAGCAACTGCTGTGGCGGCATATTTTTACGGAAATTCACTTCGTAATATCTGTCTGCTGCTAATTGTTGTAACAGCAGGATATGCAGGTGTTGCCTTTGCATTGGTACAATCTGATATTTGTGGTGTGCTGCATTATGATAATGGAGGACATTATGTAAGATTTGTTCTTACATTTATGATTGGAATAGCTGCAAGTTGTCTGTTGCCATTGCTGCCGGATAGTGGATGGGTTTTTCCTGCCATAGCACTGGCATTGACTCTGTTTGCCAATACAGCAACAGGATTAATGGCGTATGCTGTAATTCTTGGAATCTGTATTTATTTTTCGGACAGCAGTGTACTGATCTTTCTGATGTATTTTCTGATTGGGTGTCTGTATGCTATTTTGTTTGAAAGACTGGATGAAGACTATAAGACAGGAGAACCAATTTGCATTGCGACCATGGTGTATTCTGTGATCATGATTGCCAGAATTATTTTCCGCAGTTATGGAGCACTGGAAATAGAAATGTTTATGATTCCGGTCATTAACCTGTTCATTACTTTCCTTTTGGTACTGGCAGTGTTAAGATTCTACTGTGCAGTAGTGATCGATAGAGAAAAAGGCAGATTTCTGGAAATTAATGATCAGGAATTCCAATTACTTGCAAAATATAAAGAAGAGAACAGTGATTTATATTATAATGCCATTCATACTGCATATTTTGCCGAAAAGGCAGCAAGACTTTTCCATATGGATGTGGATGTAGCCAAAAATGGAGGATATTATCATAAGATTATTGCGGCAGAATGTAAGAAGGAAGATAAGTCATTAGAAGAGATATGCCGTATGTATAAGTTTCCTGCTAAGGCAGTCAGGTTATTACAGGAATATAACTACAAATCGGAATCAATTGTAATGAAAGAAACAGCAGTTGTGTATCTGGCAGATTCTGTGGTATCCTCTATTATGTATCTGTTGGACAAGGATGACAATAAAGAAGTAGATTTTGCTCAGATAGCAATAGCAGTTATGAAGCGTAAAATTGATGGTGGTATTTTAAATAAAAGTGATATTTCCATATCTGAATTATGTGGTATGGAAAAAATATTTACAGGAGAGAAACTATATTATGACTTTTTGCGTAGAAAATGAAACAGAAAAGAGTCTGCCATTTGATGTGGAAGAAATAGCAGGAAAAGTAATTGAACAGTCACTGGAGCAGGAAGGGTGTCCTTATGAAGTATCAGTAGATCTGCTGTTAACGGATAATGAAGGAATTCATGCAATGAACAGGGAATTCAGGGACATTGACCGTCCTACAGATGTATTGTCTTTCCCCAATGTAGACTATGAGAAACCTGCTGATTTTGAGGGGATTGAACAGTATGCAGAAGATTATTTTGATCCCGAAACAGGAGAATTATGCCTGGGAGATATTGTGATCTCCATAGATAAAGTATATGAGCAGGCTAAAGAGTATGGACATGCTCCGTTAAGAGAGTTCGCTTTTCTGGTAGCGCACAGTATGCTTCATCTTTTGGGGTACGATCATATGGAGCCACAGGAAGCAGAAGTTATGGAACGTAAACAGGAGGAGATTCTGGGTAAATTGGGGATTACGAGATAATTAAGTTATAGACATCCTGGAGGAGTATATGAAGAAGAAATCCAATTTTATCGTACAGGGAGGAATTCTTGCTGCAGCAGGTATTATATCCCGAATTATAGGAATTGCAAGAAGATTTCCTATGGAACATATCATAGGAGATGTGGGAAATGGTTATTATTCGGCAGCGTATGAAGTATATTCCATTATGCTTATAATATCCTGTTACAGTCTTCCTCTTGCGGTTTCTAAAGTAGTTTCTGCTAAAATGAGCAAGAGACAGTACAAGAATGCGAATCGTGCTTTTCAATGTGCCATGATATTTGCTCTGGTGGCAGGTGGACTTACTTTTTTAATAGTAGAAGTTTTTGGTGACATAATTGCATCCAAATTTATATTGGAACCCATGAGTGCTATGGCGTTAAAAGTATTAGGACCGGCACTTTTGATCGTATCTGTTATGGGTGTATTCAGAGGATATTTTCAGGGGCTGGGTACTATGATGCCCACTGCGATATCCCAGATCATAGAGCAGATTTTTGTATTGATAGCCAGTATTGCAGGTGCATTTATCCTGTATAACCGGGGTGAAAAAGTCGGAGCACTGCTTCATAACGAAAATTATGCACCTTCTTATGGTGCTGCGGGTGCTTCTCTGGGACCGGTCATTGGTTCACTGATAGGGTTGATCTTTCTGCTCATGGTATATCTTTCCTATCGGGGCAAATTCCAGAATCAGGTAAAGAAAGATGTAAACAGTACTGTAGACAGTTACCAGACCATTTTTAGACTGATCATTTTGACAATCTTGCCTGTACTGTTAAGTTCCACAGTATATAATATTAGCAATATCATTGATATCCGTATTTATAATAGCGTTATGATCCAAAAAGGAATGCAGGATGTCAAAGCATATAACTGGGGAGTATACTCCGGTAAGTACAGAGTTCTTGTAAATGTACCCATAGCATTGGCAAATGCCATGTGTTCTTCTATTGTTCCGGTTCTGACCGGACTGATCGTCAGAGAGGAATACAGACAGGCAAAAGAGAAAATAGGACAGGCAATGAGATTTACCATGATCGTTGCGATTCCAAGTACAGTTGGACTGGCTATTTTGGCTCGACCTATTATTACAATGTTATTCCGGGGTGAGATCGATCTGGCTGTAAGTTTATTACATTTTGGTTCTGTATCAGTTATCTTTTACACTATGTCAACCCTGACAAACGGAGTATTGCAGGGAATTAACAGGATGAAGATCCCCGTAAGAAATGCATGTATCGCTCTGGTAGTGCATATTGCATTTTTGTATGCTGCTCTGGAGATGGATATGGGTATTCAGGCAGTAGTGTATGCAAATATTCTGTTTGCGATCATTGTATGCATTCTGAATCATGCGGCAATTCGCAAATATATCAGATATCGTCAGGAATATATAAAGACTTTTGCGATTCCTTTGGCAGCATCCGCAGTAATGGGCATATCAGTAGGAATTATCTATTGGCTGCTCAATAAAGCTCTGGGTGGACTAAACAAAACATTAAGCAGCTTTATCATTGTTATGGTAGGAATCGTGATCGGAGCAGTCGTATATTTTATTGCTCTGATTCTGCTAAAAGGTGTTGGCGAGGATGATCTCAGGAAAATGCCGGGAGGAAGAACAGCTCTTACAATAGCAAAGAAGTGCAGGCTTTTATAGCGTATATAATATGAATAAAATATAAAA
>CAYRAW010000287.1:0-3895 GCA_964422225.1 uncultured Roseburia sp. | reverse complement strand
TATGTTCCCTGCAGAAATCTAAACAGTATTGAATATATTCTTCTCCATCCGCCAATGAATCCTGATACCATTCATCACACACTTTTTGAATTACAGAATCTATTTGCTTATTACTTGCAATAACATAAACCTGCTCTTTATCGTCTTGTTTCATCAGTTCTATTAAATTGTATGATGTACTAAACCAGTGATTAAACCATACCCTTACCATTATACTTCCCCCTATGCATCAGCTAATTTCTTAATAATACCACAACATTTATAATGCGTAAGTGGATAATACTCAATCGGGACATTTTTTTCTTCAGCAAGTCTGACCAAATGTCCCAGTTGTGGATTATCTTTGTACCTTTTATCAATCAGAATTTTCCAGGGAACTCTTCTCAATAACACTCTTGTGGCCTCTCCAATTCCAGGTTTTATCAGATTAATATCTTCAATGCCAAAGTGCTTACCTATCGCAATTACTTCATCGATTCCTTTTCCCTCTATCACTTCATTTCCATTATCACTTCCATTATCTAATGAAAAATCTTTTTTTATCGCATCGATAAAAGCGTATGACAGATCGGAATCCTTCAATTCTCCATAATAAACTGCACCATGGAAATCGTCCTTTCCAATTATATCATCTCTTAGAAAAGTTCTGCTGATCAGTCCCGACACTGTACTATTCAAGCAGGAACTTGGAATAAGAATATCATCATGTGTACCACACAATTCCGTAACATTCGCAGGATCAGCAACAACAGCAATATCGGATGATACCCCTTTATATTTTGCAATATCTTTTTTCAGTTCATTTAAAATCGCACCTTTTCCAATCCAGCCATCAACAAACAATAATTGTTCCGCATTATATTTCTTTAGTAAATATTGCATCGCATTATCATCTATTCCTCTTCCCCGAATAATTGAAATGGAATAATGAGGCACATCTATCTGATACTTATATTTAATATATCTTTTTACCAAAATTCCGATTGGTATCCCAGCTCTTGCAAGCGATACCAACACCACATCATTTCCCCTTTTTTTGATAATTTTGTCCGAAAGCAGTCCTACTGCTCTGGCTACAGGTTTTGAATAATTCTTTAATCCCTCATAATATACATTCATATACTTTTCAGTTGGTACGTATTCTATGGGGAGCATTTCACTATAATGTTTTCCTGACTGAATAAGTTTTTCTCTTTCCTCTGTAGATTGTGGCTCAACCAAACCAGTAATGTCTTTCAGCAATAGAATTACATCTTGTTCTGAATATGAACTTCGCACCTTAACACCACCTTACTAATGAAATGTTTTTATTTTGAGTTCTCAAAGCATTGATCAGTGTTCTCTGACTTTCCTCAATCTCAGGAGAATCAGTAATAACAAACACTCTATCATACTTACCTATATCGTAAATAAATGTTTTTCTGTCTGCATCATATAAACTTTTTAATTCATATCTGCAATGTAATGGATAATCTTTCTCTAAGCTGACTGCAATGGGACTACGCGTTGTTGAATGGCAAAAAACCTGATTTCCTTCTTTCTCCAACTGTTCTCCCACATAAAGTGCTGGAAACATAAATTCCTCAGTACCAACTACCAGGATTTTTTGCTCAACAATATTTCCAATTTTCTTCTTCAGTCCATTCCACAATTCTTCACAACTATTTTTATATTCACAGGAATCTACAAGTCTTCTGGTGTCCATTCGATTCGGAATATTAATGACCGTATAATCACCATCTGTTTTATTTAAACATTTGTAATAACATCCATCTTCTGTAAATTTATTAGCCTTCTCCACATACCTGCTATGATCTGTCTTTACCAGATAGTGTAAATCAATGCCTTTATTCTTATACTGTTCCAGATGTTCTGATGTCATTCCATTTAATAGTGAAGCAACTGCATATTTAAATTTTCCACCGTATTTCTTATCAAGAATATTCACAATATTCAATATAGTTTTTCCTGTTGTAACTTCATCTTCAATAAAAACTATTCTGTCAATTTCATCAGCGACACTGTCAATATCATCTTTCACAAGTTTTTGTTCTGTAGCATGACTGTGTTCTTCAGAAAAAAATAAATACTCCACATTTGGTATTGGTTCCCTTGTGGTCTGAATGTATTTTGTACCAATAGTAATAGCAACCTGTGCACCTATCGCTGTTGCGGTTTCTGCAAATCCTACTAACAGTAGTTTTTCATTCTGGTATTGATCTCGAAATGTATCTGCCAAATTTGTAAATAAATTTAACGCTTTTGATGGTTGCACAGGAATATGCTTTCCCTGCAATGGATCAACCACCAAATAATTCCTTTTTGTATTATTTTCTCTCTTTGCAATTCTTACCAAATTGCTTTCAACATACTTCACTCTCTTTTTCCTCACTTTATACGTATTTTTACATACCTGCTATTTAAGCAGATCAGACAAACTGAATGAAATAAAAATGAAGACTATATTCTTAATACAAAACATAGTCCTCGTTATTTTATGATACCCCGCTATTACTATATCACGTAAAATCTATAAAATACACTACTTTCAGACCGCCTCCTACAGTTCGTAAGGTTTTACCTTTTCTGTAAATCAGGCGGTATATTTCAACCGCCCGTGCTTTTTAATCTTCCAGATACTGCTGTATATGCTCCAGTACCCTATCAATCTTGGTATTTTTCGTTTCTGTGTCTTCACTTTCTCGTGCTTCTTTTAAATCATCTTTTACAAAGTTCATTAGTAATTTTAATTCTTTCTCACTGATTGACATATCTTTTTTCTCCTTTTCTAAAATTGTCATGTCAAAGTCTCCTTTCTGTCTTTTGACAATATTATAAGTGCGTTATAAAGTCAATAAATATATGTGCGTTATTTTAATATTTTTTCAAGCTCATCTAGTTTTGAAATAGCTGTATCCCGAATAAAGGCGGAATTTGTTTTTTCCAGTCCTAGCGCTTCAATTCGTTCTTTCGTTCCTTTTGGGAACACTATATTTAATCTATAGTTATTTTTTTCGTACTCTCTCACTGCTTTTCTTTGCGCTTCGCTTGTCTTTAATCCTTCCATGTTTGCGCCCTCCTTTAGTTTAAATTTTCGTAAATTGTATCGCTTGGCAGGTCGATTATATCAGACCAAAAAACGCAAGTTCTACTTTTGTCGATCTGCACACTTTCAAAAAGTCCCTTGATTGTTTCCAAATCTTCGAACGCTGACACCTGTTTGATATCTTCTTTCACATCATACAAGCCACTTTTACCATCATCAAACGTTACATAAAGCATATAATTTTTTAATGGCTTTATAGTCCTTATCTTTTTTATCATGTTTTCACACCTCCAGACAGCAAAAGCCGCCTATAAAGGCGGCAGCTTGCGCAAGTTTTGACTTTCCCACATGTCCAGTAATGCGGCTTGATTTTGTGCCAGCCATTCCCCGACAAGTTCCCGCGCTTTCTTTGGTAAGTCGCCCTCAGTCATTTCCAATGTTTGCAAATCGAAAATGCCGACATATTCGCCATATAGTGCATGTATATGGCTTGGTTCATGTTCTTTTGGTTTAAAGAACATCTTTATTATGATTCCATAGAATCTACTAATTTCTGGCATGTTCCCATCTCCTTTCTGTCTTTCGCCTATTGCCTTTCGACAATATTATAATAATCTACTATCGTGTATTTGTCAACAATCTATTATCGTGTATTTTAATTATTTTTATATTCCATAATATCCCCAGGTTGACAATTCAATAATTTACAAAGTGTACATATAATTTCACAAGTTACATTTTCATTCTTTGTAAGTTTCGCTACTGTATTGGAATGAATTCCATTATTTTTTAACCACTGCTTATTATATTCCTTTTTTTCTAATATATTCCATAGCTTTGTAAAATCAA
>CAYRAW010000286.1:0-3896 GCA_964422225.1 uncultured Roseburia sp. | reverse complement strand
AAAGAACTGAGTCAGGTTATTGCTAATGGAGGCAGTGACTTCTGGGTCATTAACTGTTCCAATGTCAGACCGCATGTATATTATCTGGACGCGATCCGCAAGCTCTGGTTTGGTGAGAAGGTAAGCGATGCGAGCCACAGTGAGCAGTTTGTGCATACATATTATAACGGGGAGAAAGAGATTGCAACATGCTATAGGGAATATCCAGAAGCAATGCCGGGTTATGGAAAAGAACCGGACGAGCATGCCGGAGAGCAGCTGTATACAGAAAATATCCGATTACTGGCGCACCAGTTCCTGTTAGACAGAACGCAGAATGTGAAAGCAATGTACTGGCTGGTAGGAGATATCCCCTATGCTGAACAGTTGGACAAGTTCAGTGCAATCTGCGGAAAAGCGTTGCCGGGATTGGAAGCATTACTGGAAAAGTGCGAGAAAATAGAGAATAGACTGTTTGAAGCTACATTAAAATTGCAGGTGCAGATACATACATACAGTTGCCGTGGAGTTATTCTATATAAAAAAGGTTATGAAGCCTTTTGTAAGGGTGACTATGCAAGGGCTTTTGTCTTTTTTGGTGACAGTGCTGTCAGTTTTGAACAGGTGGACAAATTTATGCATCGGTCGGAGTATGGTGTATGGAAGGATTTTTATTACAATGACTGCTTTGCAGATGTGAAGCATACAGCGTATATGGTCCGTAAGGTCATGGGACTTGTCAGAGAGTTTGGAGATAATGCCCGCCATGATAAATGGTATCGGGATTACTGCTATGCAAAAGAGGACAGGGATGTGTTCCTGTTGCTTGTATTGGATAATCATATGACAGACGAGGAATTGTATCAGGTAATGAGAAAATGAGAGAAGCACTGTATGACATGCTTGCATCTTTATGTAAGAACGAGTAGAATAGCAGGAAAGGGGAGAAAAGCATCAATAAATGGCTGCATTCTAAAGCCATGAAGAGAAAGGAAACACTACTGTTATGACTGAACGGCTGCATTTTGATGATAAACTGAGCTCCTTTTTTGATAAAGTATCAGAAACGGTTTTGGATGTAGAAACATATGAAGAAAATATAAAGCAGGCAATTAGACAGATTGCCGATTCACTCAGACTTGGGAAGGCACTGATCATGCTGGATGCTCCTGCTACTAAGATCAGACCTGCCGGGGCACATCGTGATTGTGTACTTTATGACAGAGGATCGGAAATTGGTGATAAAATCCATCGGGTCATGTTTACATTGCCTGATAAGGGACAAGTCGTGGTAGAACTGTATCCTTGGGGGGACGAGGGTTTCTCTCAGGAGGAATGTAGAATATTAGATTTTATAGTTAGAGAGTTATTATGCCAGTACAGCAGAATCATGATGCAGGATATGCTGAACCATATTATAAATACAGATATTGCAACCGGAGTAGCCAGCCCGGAAGCTTTCATGCAATATGCAGGCAGATTGTTGGCTATGAGGCAATTGAATGGATATTATGCTATATTTTTTAATATACATAATTTTAAGTATGTTAATAAGGTATTTCCTTATGCAGAAGGAGATATTATACTAAGAAACTGTGCGTTAAAGATACAGAATATGTTGGATGCAGATGAAATGATCGCCAGATTAGGCGGCGATAATTTCGTTATGTTGGTGAGGGCAGTAAATAAAGATAAAATAGTCGGTGAACTCAGAAATCTCAGGATGTATTATAAAACTGAGGTTAAGGAAAAAGAGTTCCTGTTTGGGGCAACGATAGGAATCAGTGCGTTGGATGATGTGACGGATCCTAAAGAGGTGATGGCGCGCACAAGCGTCGCATATCAGACAGCCAGACAGCGGGGGGCAGGAAAAACCGTTGAATATACGGCGCAGGTCAGGCAGGAGCTTATGGAAACACAGAGTATTATATCGAACTTTATCCCTGCGTTGGAAGCACATGAATTTATTGTACTTTATCAGCCCAAAGTAAATATTTCACAGCAATCTATCTGTGGAGCAGAGGCCATTGTCAGATGGAACAGGAAAGGAACGATAATTCCACCGATTAAATTTGTGCCAACTCTTGAGAGAGAAGGGAGTATCTGCCAGCTGGATTATTATGTATTGGAGGAAGTATGTAAATTCCTGAACAGACGGATCAGCGAAGGAAAAGAGCCAGTATGTATTTCTGTTAATTTTTCACGAAAACATCTTGAAGGAGAGAAGATGGTAGAGCGTATCGTTGAAATGATTGACCATTATCAAATTGATCACCAGTATATAGAGATTGAATTGACAGAAAGTCAGGATTATCAGAATTATGAAAGAATTACAGGCATCGTAAATGAACTGAAGAACAGTGGAATCGGAACTTCTATGGATGATTTCGGAACCGGATTCTCATCCCTGAACATGATCAAACAGGTAGATCTGAACGTGATCAAGATAGACAAATCGTTCATTCCATTGGAAGCAAGCTATCCTGGCAAGGAGAAGGACATTATCATGTTCCGCAATATTGTAAGCCTGATCAAACAGCTTGGCAAGAAAACCATAGCAGAAGGTGTGGAAAGCAAAGCACAATTGCAGTATCTCAAAGATGCTGGTTGTGATATTGTACAAGGTTATGTATTCGATGAACCACTTACAGAAGAAGAGTTTGAACACAGATTACAGGAAGGGTATAATAATCCGGATGAATAATTCTTTAGCGGGAAAACTTTATGAAATAAGGCAAAAAGACAGGAACTGCCTGAGTTCCTGTTTTTTTTTCTTCCTGACTTATTGATATTAATTGAGAAAATTTATACTTGCAATATACCCCTACGGGGTATATAATACACATGCAATGAAGAAGAAGGGAGCACGATTCATGGAAAAAGATAAAGAAGTTACTGCAATGCCGGAATGTTGTTGCTGTCACAAGACGAAGGAACGTTCTGAGAAGGAATATAAGGATCTTTTGAATCGTCTGAACCGTATTGAGGGACAGGTGAGAGGAATTAAGGGCATGGTGGAGAAGGATGCATACTGTACTGATATTCTGGTGCAGGTGGCAGCCGTGAATGCAGCTCTTAACAGTTTTAACAAGGTGTTGCTTGCCAACCATATTAAAACCTGTGTTACGAGGGATATTAAGGAGGGTAAGGAAGAAACAGTAGATGAGTTAGTTGCAGTTTTGCAAAAGCTGATGAAGTAAATCATAACAAAGTTATTATTATGAATGGAGGATATGGAATATGGGAAATATAATCGTAATTGCAGTTATTGTAGTCATTGCGTTTTTTGCAGTACGCAGCAGTATGAAGCATTTTAAGGGTGAAGGTGGATGCTGCGGCGGAGGAGGCAGTGATGAGAAGGTAGAGAAGAAGGTACTGACAGGTCAGAAACTTGGTGAGAAGATTATTCATATTGACGGAATGCACTGTGATAATTGCAAGAATAGTGTAGAACGTCAGATCAATAAAATCGATGGGGCATCGGCTACTGTAAATCTGCGTAAGAAGATTGCGGTAGTAGAATATGACAGAGAGCTTGATGATGAAGAACTTCGCAAGGCAGTAGAGCGATTGGATTTTAAGGTAACAGGAATTGAAAGCAGGTAGCAGAAGGCTGCCGTACATGGGTAATGTTGTTCAACGAGGTACGAGTGAACAGCAACAATGAGAACGGAGGAACATACATGGAACAATATACGGTAACGGGTATGAGCTGTGCGGCGTGCTCAGCCCGTGTGGAAAAAGCCGTGTCGAAAGTAGAGGGTGTAACAAGTTGTTCAGTCAGTCTTTTGACCAATTCAATGGGAGTGGAAGGCTCTGCATCACCGGAAGCGATCATAAAGGCTGTAGAGGATGCAGGATATGGCGCATTACCCAAAAGCTCATCCAGAGAACATCATAATTCAATGGATATGGCA
>CAYRAW010000285.1:0-3896 GCA_964422225.1 uncultured Roseburia sp. | reverse complement strand
CTTGCAGCCAGCTTTGGTGCCTTTCTTCTGGCAGGCGGTACTAAGGGCAAGAGAATCGCATTGCCAAATGCCGAGATCATGATTCACCAGCCGGCAATCCACGGCAATGGTGTTCAGGGACAGGCGTTAATGCTCCATCAACTATTCATAAATTATGGATTTTTCTAATATAATGATATCAAAAATATACTACGGGTAGCCTATGTTAAAATGGAACGATATCATAGATACGATTCGCGAGAAAAAATTAAGTGGTAAAGTCGTCACGATGGCTGCTGCACTTCTCGTCCTGACCGGACTGGTAGGAATCCGCCAGAGCATTCCCACCAGTTCCACTGTAGGGGACAGAGAATTGCCTGTCTATTGTGTAGAAACCCAGGAACCAAAAATCGCACTGACGTTCGATGCTGCTTGGGGCAATGACGACACAAAGAAAATTATGGAAATTCTCAAGAAACATAATGTCAAGGTAACTTTCTTCATGACAGGCGGCTGGGTAGAACATTATCCGGATGATGTGAAAATGATCCTGGCTGAAGGACACGACCTTGGCAACCACAGTGAAAATCACAAGAATATGAGCCAGCTCTCTGACAGTGAAAAAGAAACAGAATTGATGAAAATCCACGAAAAAGTCAAAAACCTGACAGGTTATGAAATGTTCCTGTTCCGCCCTCCCTATGGGGATTATGATAATGCGGTTGTAAAAACAGCCAAGAAATGTGGCTATTACACGATTCAATGGGATGTGGACTCTCTTGACTGGAAGGACTACGGTGTTGATTCCATCATCAAAACAGTTACCGAACACAAGCATCTTGGAAATGGATCTATCATCCTCTGCCATAATGGAGCCAAATTTACAGCTGAAGCGCTGGATACCCTGATTACTACCCTACAGGACAAAGGATATACATTCGTCCCATTGTCACAACTGATCTACCGTGACAACTACCACATGAATCATGAAGGACGGCAGATCGCAGACAGCTAACCTCAAAAAATGAGATGTTCACAACGGCCCCATCTGTGTTGTAGAACATCTCTTTTACATTAATCTCTATTCTATTTCTCCTATAAATTACACCTCCTTATCTTATTCGCCCATAAAATTGTTTTTATCCCATTATTTTCCCTCATAAAAATGTAGATTCTATTTTTTTTTCGCTCATAAAATTGTATTTTTATTATTTTCTGCTATACTATATTATAAAAGAACTGGAGGTACCTTATGTATATTCAAAGAAAAATAGATACTTATTTGCGGGAATGGAAGGAAAATCCAAATCATAAACCATTGATCGTTAAAGGTGCACGCCAAATAGGTAAAACAGAATCTATCCGTCATTTTGCTTCCACTCATTATAAATCATTTATTGAAATTAATTTTGTAGAGCAGCCTAAATTCAAGGCAATTATAGAAGATGGATATGATACGGCTTCTATTATTAAAACCATATCTCGAATCAACCCCGCACTACGTTTTATTGAGCATGATACTTTACTGCTATTTGATGAAGTACAGGACTTTCCTGAAATTGCTACCTCCCTTAAGTTTTTTTCTCAGGATGGCAGATTTGATGTCATATGCAGCGGCTCACTTCTGGGAATTCAATATAAACGAATCGAAAGCAACAGTGTTGGCTATAAGTCAGATTACGTTATGCATTCTCTTGATTTTGAGGAATTTTTATGGGCAAAAGGCTACACGGATGACGCGATCGAAGATATATATCAGCATATGGTAAACAAAATTCCCTTTAATTCTGCTGAAATGAAAATTTTTACAGGACTATTTCTGGATTATTGTATTCTTGGTGGTTTACCGGCAGTAGTCAGGCAATACCTTATAAACAACACCTTTGAAGGAACACTTGATATCCAGCATCAGTTGTTAAATGACTATAGAGAAGATATACGTAAATACGCAGAAGGACTGGATCAAACCAGAATTCTGAATGTTTTTGAGCAGATTCCCGTTCAACTTAGTAAAGAAAATAAAAAATTTCAAATTTCAAAAGTCACTTCCGGCGCAAGATTCAAAGATTACCGTGGTTGTATTGAATGGCTTGCAGACGCAGGGCTTGTCAACATCTGTTATTGTCTGAATCAGGCAGAATTACCCTTAAAAGGTAACTATGATCCTGAAAAATACAAACTGTACTATTTTGACACCGGAATGTTGGTTTCTATGCTGGATGATGAAGCCCAGGAAGATCTGCGGGCCAACAAAAACCTTAACGTATACAAAGGTGCCCTCTATGAAAATATAGTTGCAGAAGCATTCGTAAAAAGTGGCCTTAGCCTATATTATTTTAAAAAAGAAAATTCTACTTTAGAAGAAGATTTCTTTGTCAGAACAGCTAATTGCCTTATTCCGGTTGAAGTAAAAGCTACCAATGGCAAAAGCAAATCTTTGTCAACCTTAATTAAAAGTGCATCTTATGAAGATATTCATTATGGAATTAAATTAGCTCTTGCAAATATCGGAAAAGAAAATCAGATCATTACATTTCCATATTTTTGCACTTTTCTATTAAAAAGATATGTAAAAGAACATGGAGAGGATGTGCTCTAATACATCCCCTCCTCATTGAAAGTTATTCTTTTCTGATTTCCACGTCAACAATGCTTTCTATCAGTATTTCCTTACCATCTTCCATCAGGAATGCACCTCTTGGCTCCTCTATCTTCTTTACCCTGCCTTCTATTGTAAGATATGCGCCACCCTGTTTCTTCTGATCCGGTTCGAAATAGGTAAACATCACCTGTGGGTGTGTTGATAACTGATCTCTGATCTGCTGCAGCTTCTCATTCAAGCGCTCTTTCTCATTCTCATCCAGTTCCACCCATTCCTGCGTAAGTCTGGCAGTTTCATCTATCGCATCCCCGTAGCCTGTCAGCGCTGCAAAAGGAGAGAACTGTGCTGCCCTGTCAGCGACCGGCATCGGCGTATGATTGACTGATACATGATGTGGCAGATTGATGATATCGTCATATCTGGTCATGCCCTGTGTCCTCCTATCTGGCTGTTTCTCTGCACTGTTGTTGCTCCCTCTTCCAGATTCATTCCTTTGAGGATCGCATTCTTGCCAAATTTTTTCTTGATATCCAGAACTGCCATCTGCATACGCTTCTCACGCTCCAATTCAGCTTCCTCTTCCTTACGCTGCTGCTCTACTGCCTCATAATCAGTAAAAAGATTCAGTTGTTCATACGTTTCTTCCTTGGCTGCTGACTGCTCTGATACCACATGATTGGCTGTCAGGTTCAAACGTCTGATAAGCAAATTGGGATTTACGATCCTGTCGTAAAGTTCCATGACTGCCTCAGTGATCAGCTTAGTAGAAGAAGTCTGCCTTTTCAAATTCGCAGTGCCATGTGCATGCTTGGGAACCTGTCTTCCATAGCGGTCAGTTGTAACTTCTCCTTTATATTTCCTGCGAATATCAGGATTGGTCAGATTATCGATATCGTATCCGACAGTCAATACCACCTGATCCGTCACCAGCCCTTTATCCACCAGATCCAGCACCAGAATGTCCGTCATTTCCCGCACAACCAGTCTTGTCTTGTCATAATCATAGGCACAGTGTAGAACCTGTCCGGAACCTATACTGTTCGTCTCCGGCTTATATGCCTTGATATCTGCTATCGTACATGGTTCCCATCCCCATGCATGGTCTATCAGCAGTTCTGCATTGATTCCAAATATCTTGTAGAGCAGCTCCTCATTATAATATTCATTGGCTTTTCCAACAGAGCATCTGGCGATATCTCCCATGGTATAAAGACCTATCTGTTCCAGTTTCTTCGCATAACCTCTGCCGACTCTCCAGAAATCCGTAATTGGTTTATGCTCCCACAAAAGCTGTCTGTACGACATCTCATCCAAC
>CAYRAW010000284.1:0-3902 GCA_964422225.1 uncultured Roseburia sp. | reverse complement strand
TGCTTCCGCAATGGCTGAAAGCAGATTATCAGGATTCATACACCTGAGCACGCCTGGTGTATCCACCGTGGCTTCCTTCGTATCCGGCACGCCTGTACGTTCTATCTGTGTTGCACTTACATATGCTATTTTCATGCCGTTTGCAATAAAATAAACAGGTTTCATAGCTTCTTCCAGATTGCGTCCGGCTCCTACATAAGGGACTCCTGCACGATCCAATGTATCCAGTGTATCCAACAACGAGATTTCTCCATAATCGTAAATATGATTATTCGCTACAGACACCAGATCTACTCCCATTTCTTCATACAAAGACACATTAGCCGTTTTCGCTCTGAACGTAAACTGTTTATCAGCTGTAGGTGTTCCCCTTTCAGTGAATGTAAACTCATTGTTAAGCATAAAGATATCTGCTTTGCGCATCTGATCGATCAATCCCTGATCAAATGCCTGATGAATGTCGTTTCCTCTATTATGATAAGCTGACATAACTGCATAATGGTCATCCATCAGAATATCTCCTGCAAAAAGCAGAGTCGCCACGTTTTTTTGTTCACAATCAGCCAGATATGCCTTTTGATTTTGGGAAAGTGCATCCTGCAGCAGTTCCTCATCTGCATCCGTTATTTCATCTTTTGGGGTATTTGACGTAAATATTTCCAATGGAGAGGAAGGCAAATGAAAGATTTCATATACCTGCCTTTCTTCTTCCGGCATTATATAATGTAACAATACCATTCCCAGTATTCCAATACACAGAACACCGGTCAGTACACTAAAGAACAATCCTGCCAGTTTTCTTCTGTGCTTTCTTCTGTGTTTCCTTCTTCGTTCACCCATATCAGTTCAAATACCCTTTCATACCCCGTAAATTCTTTCGCGATCAAAACTCCCTGCCAACCCGAATGGCTACAGTATAACACAAAAAGACCCCGGTATCAAACCGGGGTCCAATATATCTTAGATTAGAACTTAGCAACACTAACCTTTACGCCAGGTCCCATTGTTGTTGCAAGTGTGATGCTCTTTAAGTACTGACCCTTTAAGCTTGAAGGTCTAACCTTTACAAGTGCATCTAACAGAGTGTTAAGATTCTGTAATAACTGCTCTTCTGTGAAAGAAGTCTTACCGATAGGGCAGTGGATAATGTTGGTCTTATCAAGTCTGTACTCGATCTTACCAGCTTTGATATCGTTGATAGCCTTAGTAACATCCATTGTTACTGTACCAGCCTTAGGGTTAGGCATTAAGCCCTTAGGTCCCAAAACCTTACCAAGACGTCCTACAACGCCCATCATATCAGGTGTAGCTACAACTACGTCGAAGTCTAACCAGCCATCATTCTGAATCTTTGGAATGAGTTCTTCTCCTCCAACATAATCTGCTCCGGCTGCTTCAGCCTCAGCTACCTTATCGCCCTTAGCGAATACTAATACTCTAACTGTCTTACCTGTACCATTAGGAAGTACAACAGCGCCACGAATCTGCTGTTCAGCATGACGTCCATCACAACCTGTTCTGATGTGTACTTCTACAGTTTCATCAAATTTAGCAGTAGCAGATTTCTTAACTAATGCTACAGCTTCTTCTGTTTCGTAAAAAGATGCGCGATCGATTAACTTCGCGGATTCAACATATTTCTTACCGTGTTTCATTCTTCTCTACCTCCGCTTACTCTTCTACTGTGATACCCATACTTCTTGCTGTACCGGCGATCATGCTCATAGCAGCCTCAAGGCTTGCTGCATTTAAATCCGGCATCTTAAGTTCAGCGATCTTCTGAACTTCAGCCTTAGAAATAGTGGCAACCTTTGTCTTGTTAGGGGTTGCAGAAGCTGTTTTAAGATTGCAAGCCTTCTTTAAAAGAACGGCTGCAGGCGGAGTCTTTGTTACGAAGCTGAAGCTTCTGTCTGCATATACTGTAATAACAACAGGGATAATCATACCTTCCTGATCTGCTGTTCTTGCGTTGAACTGTTTTGTAAATTCAACAATGTTAACACCATGCTGTCCAAGTGCAGGACCAACTGGTGGAGCCGGTGTTGCTTTTGCGGCAGGAATCTGTAACTTAATATATCCTTCTACTTTCTTTGCCATTTTAAGGCACCTCCTAATTCATTCTCAGTTAAAAACTGTTTTGTGGTAGTTTGGGTGGATGACCCTCCCACGCAGACTTATATTTAAAGTCCGGCTAATATTGTATTATAACTACACTATTTTGTCAATCATTTGTTTACAGCTTTTTGACATCGGAGAAATTGATCTCTACCGGAGTCTCTCTTCCGAACATCTCTACGCTGATGGTCACGGTCTGGCGGCTGGCATCAATCTTCTGCACAGTGCCTACCGTATCTTTCCATACTCCGGCAATTACGGAGATCATATCTCCTTCAGCAAATGCAACGCTGACCTCATTGCCGAAATCCAAAGCACGAAGTTCTTCGTCAGTCAACGGAACAGGTTTGCTTCCCGGTCCTACAAAGCCTGTAACACCTCTGGTATTACGAACTACATACCATGCGTCATTATTATCCGCATCCATATGCAGCAGAACATAGCTTGGGAAAAGTTTTCTCTGGGAACTCTTTTCTACGCCGTTCTTAAGCTCTACAACGTCCTGGGTCGGCACTCTTACCTCAAGAATTTCATTCTCAAGATGTCTGTTCTCGATTGCCTTCTCGATATTTGCCTTTACCTTATTCTCATATCCGGAATAAGTATGGACAACATACCAGCCCATTCCTTTGCCGCTCTTGTTATCGCTGAGTGCCACATTGCTGTGAGGCTCTTCGTCAACTGGTTCCGGAATGATTTCAGGCTGTTCTTCTACTTCGGGTTCCACAGTCTCCTGCGGCTCTTCTTCCACAACAGGTTCCGGTCTCTTGGGCGATACCGGTTCCCATTCCTTCATCATTGGCTCAATAATCTTTTTAGCTACTGCCCTGTGTTCCTTTTTCTCTTCCATACTATTCAACCTCACTCTTACAATGCAGTTAAGAAGTTAATTCCGAACTGGATCAGAGTATCCAGGAAAGTAATGATCAGACCCATTACGACCGAAACACAGAGAACAGCAACTGACTGCTTCAAAAGATCTTCCTTATTAGGCCAGATGATCTTGTTAAATTCTGTCTTAACGCTTTTCCAAAAGTTGCCCTTTGGTGCATCTGTCTTCGCTGAATCTCCCATAGTATGCCTCCTGTGGATTCTTACTATTATTTTGTTTCTTTGTGTAATGTGTGAGTCTTACAGAACTTACAATACTTCTTGATTTCCATTCTGTCCGGATGAGTCTTCTTCTCCTTCGTGGTATTGTAGTTACGCTGTTTGCACTCTGTACAAGCTAAAGTAATCTTTGTACGCATAATTCCACCTCCGCTAGCGTTCTAATATTTTACCTGTGTTCTAATCTGCCGTCTGTGAATATGTCTTTCTTATCATAAAAAAGCATAAAAAAAAGACCTAATTCACATCTTGCCTAACAACTATATCATACACCATTCGTATCGTCAACTTTTTTTTGGAAAAATGTACGTAAAAGAGCCCAAAAACTCTTGCAATCAGTTGGCAATCATGCTATTGTTGAATTAAGTAACAGGTGTATGTGTGCCTTTACCGGGGGAGTTCATTTGGCCTTGGTAATTCCGCTTCTTGGGTATTTGATCAGAAGAAAGGAGGGCGCGGTATGCCGATTTCATATGCAACATTACAAATCTATGACCATTATCTGACTACCTACGGCAACCGCCGCAGTTCCCGTTATGATACCCATGATCAGAAGGAGCTTCAACAACTCTACAGTTCCATCCAGCGCAAGAACCGTTTTGCACCTGTCTATCTGAATGATCCCACCACTGAAGAGATCACATATGCGATCCGTTTAAAAGAACAGGCTAAATCTC
>CAYRAW010000283.1:0-3915 GCA_964422225.1 uncultured Roseburia sp. | reverse complement strand
GGATCATCTGCATAAGACCTTTGGTTGCTTCTTCGGATAAAGCCTGTGTCATCTCAGTCTCTATATAACCCGGAGCTACCGCATTAACACAGATTCCTCTGGTTGCAAACTCTCTTGCAACGCTCTTGGTCAGTCCAATGATTCCTGCCTTACTGGCAGAATAATTTGCCTGTCCTGCATTACCCGTAATTCCTACTACAGAAGCGATATTGATGATCTTGCCACTTCTTTGTTTCAGGAAACTGCGGGATAGACTACGAATTGTATGAAATGCACCCTTAAGGTTGGTGTTGATCACGTCATCAAAATCCTGCTCCGACATTCTCATGATCAGATTATCTCTGGTAATTCCGGCATTATTTACCAGAATATCCACCTTACCATGTCTGGCGATCACATCTTTTACCATATCATCGGCTGCGCCTGCGTCTGCTACATTACACTGAATTGCCTCTGCGCTGCCGCCAGACTGTGTGATCTCATTTACGACCTCTTCTGCGTTTTTCCGGGAACCATTATAATTTACAATGACAAAGGCATTTGCTTTTGCCAGTGTCAGGGCGATCTGTCTGCCGATTCCTCTGCCTGCACCGGTTACTAATGCAACTTTTCCTGTTAACATCCTAATTCCTCCAATACCTTATCCATATCCGCAAGCTTATCAATATTCATGACCTTAACGTCCTTATTGATCTTACGCATAAAGCCTGTAAGCGTCTTACCAGGTCCTATTTCAATAAAAGTATCTACACCGTCTGCGATCATTTTCTCTACGCTCTGCTGCCAGCATACACTGTGAGATACCTGTTTTTCCAACAGTTCCCTGATTGGTTCTGCCTCTGTCACATAGGATGCATCTACATTGCATACATACGGAATCTGGGGCTTGTGGATCTCTACTTTTTCAAGTTCTGCTCCAAGTTTCTTACCTGCATCTGCAAGAAGTGCTGAATGGAAAGGCCCGCTTACTTTCAAAGGAATACATCTCTTGGCTCCTGCTGTCTGCAATGCAGCTCCTGCTGCTTCTACTGCCCTGGCCTCACCTGTAATTACAATCTGTCCCGGACAGTTATAATTTGCAATGGATACTAAGCCATCGATCTGTTTGAGAACTTCTTCTATAACTGCTGCATCCAGTCCCAGTACAGCCGTCATGGCACCCCCTACAGGATATGCCTCCTGCATATAGATACCTCTTTGTCTGATAATATGAAAAAGACTGTCAAGGTCCATAACACCTGCTGCTGCCAATGCACCATACTCGCCCAGACTTAAGCCTGCACACACATCTGCACGTACGCCCTTAGATTCCAGGACCTTTAGCAGTGCCACTTCTGTTGCGAGCATTGCGATCTGCGTATATTCTGTAATATTAAGCTTCTCATTCTCTGTAAAGCACAGTTCTTCCATATTCAGTCCTGTTACTTCACCCGCTTTACGATACACTGCTTTTGCCTCTTCATATGTATCATAGAAATCTTTTCCCATGCCAACGTACTGTGCGCCCTGTCCTGGGAAGATAAATGCAATTTTACTCATTTCCTTGTATCTCCTAATTAAGCCTGACCTGATAAAAGACTCTGTGCCTGTTCCATTATCTCACTGATGATTTCTTTACATGGCTGTTCTTTCCTGATCAGACCTGCGATCTGGCCTGCCATAACTGTTCCATTTACAACATCACCATCTATCACTGCTTTTCTGAGTGAACCCAGTGTCAGTTTCTCCAATTCCATGAAATCTGCTCCCTCTTTTTCCAGTCGCAGATATTCTTTTGTCATTTTATTACGGATCGAACGTACCGGATGTCCAGTGGACATACCCGTTACTGCTGAATCAATATCCTTTGCCTTGATAAGCTGTGCCTTGTAATTAGGGTGTACAATAGATTCCCTGGCAACCACAAAACGTGTACCAATCTGTACACCTTCCGCTCCCAGCATAAAGGCTGCCGCCATACCCCTGCCATCAGCAATACCGCCTGCCGCTACAACAGGAATCTTTACCGCATCCACTACCTGTGGCACCAGAGCAAAAGTAGTGATAGAACCAATATGTCCGCCGCTTTCCATTCCTTCTGCTACAACAGCATCTGCGCCAGCCCGTTCCATCAATCTTGCCATTGCCACACTGGCTACAACAGGAATGACTTTAACTCCTGCTTCTTTCCATGCAGCCATGTATTTAGAAGGATTGCCGGCGCCTGTTGTAACAACCTTAACTCCCTCTTCAATTACGATCCGTGCCACATCATCTGCATTTGGATTCAACAACATAACATTTACACCAAATGGCTTATCAGTCAGTTCTTTACATTTACGAACTTCTTCTCTTACGACTTCTGCCGGAGCAGAAGCAGCGCCTATCAGGCCCAGACCTCCGGCATTGGACACTGCCGCCGCCAGATTATGTTCTGCTACCCAGGCCATACCACCCTGAATAATGGGTGTTTCTGTTCCCAATATTTCTGTTAGTCTAGTCCTCATATTCGCCTCTTATGCTTCTACGCCCTTAGCTTTCATATATTCAATAACGGAACCTACTGTTGTGATCTTCGCAAGATCTTCTGACGGGATCTCTACACCGTACTCATCTTCAAAAGCCATAACAAGCTCAAACAGATCAAGAGAATCAGCCTGTAAATCTTCCTTGAATCTGGAAGCCTCTGTAACCTCAACACCATCTAAATTTAACTGTTCCTCAATGATTTCCTTTACTCTTTCAAACATCGTAATTTCCTTCCTTTCCCATTACATCCATATCATCACATGTAGTTTTTAAAACTAAATGCTTTGAAATTCAAATATTTTGACTCTCAAAGTATTTACTTGCTACAGAATAACCCCTAACCGGTAAAATGTCAACCACTTTTTTACTTTACCGTGATCATGCATGCCCAGACATCTTTGTAAAATGCGAAAAAAACACGAAAAAAGCACCTCTTATACCTGTTGGTATAAAAGATGCTCTCCGAAGCAAATTCCCCAATTTGCTCCCCTTTTTACACGGATTTTAGCAATCCTTCCCCTTTCACACATGGTAAATATATGTCATTCTGCATGAACCCCCTTTAGACAGCTCACCTGTCGTAATTTATGCAGATAGACTACTTAATCGCTTTGGGTTTCTTTATAAAAGAACCCGTGACATTGTAATAAGGTTTTCTACTGAACGCTTCCTTTGCTTCCGGTGCAATTCCGGTCTCTGCCAGTTCCTGTTCAGTAATCTTCTTGTATTCGGATATTTCTCTCTCGATATAATCACTGACTACTTGCTCCGCACCTTTTCCTTCCATGAAATCCATGCCGCATCCCCCTCATAATTGATATCTTAAATACACTTTCTAAAACTTTATAACTGTTTGTCAAATTTTAAAAAATATTTATTGTTTTCTGACATATTATAGTTATATCACGAATATTTTTATTAATCAAGTATTATTTTGTAATTATTATGTATATTTTGCAAAATTTACAAAAAATAAAAGGACATACCCTTAAGTATGTCCTCTATATTTTACATTCTAATTATTGAATTACCATATCACTCCATGAATCAGACGGAACCAATGATACATAGGTCTTACCTGTATTCATTTCGATCTGCTCACCGGTCTGCTTATCCAGATAAATCGTTGGATCTGACTCACCAGCTTTGATCCAGACAACTTCAACTGCCTTACCATTTGTGATATAGTATGCCTCACGTCCGGAATCAATCGCATTATAGATCAGATAACCATTTTCATCCAACTGGGAAAATGTACAATTCTGTAAAATAACATTCTTAAATGTCAATACTGCATTATCATGTGCAGGATCTACATGTGCACTGCCATATTCATAATAATCATATGTACCAGTCTCTGTATTATATTTAAGAGTAGAACCATTATGTGAGAATGGAAGCTTGATC
>CAYRAW010000282.1:0-3932 GCA_964422225.1 uncultured Roseburia sp. | reverse complement strand
GAGAAGCTTCTTGCCCATAAGGATGACGCAGCACTGTTAAATGAAATTAAGGCAATTAAGAATGATAAGAAGGCTGCTCTTGCTGCTTACATCAAAGAAAATGAGGGTCAGGATATCAACCCTGCATCCATTTATGATATTCAGATTAAGAGATTGCATGAGTATAAACGCCAGCAGATGAATGCTCTTTATATCATCCATAAATATCTGGAGATCAAGGGTGGTAAGAAACCTTCTACACCAATTACTTTCATTTTTGGTGCAAAGGCTGCTCCTGCATATATCATTGCACAGGATATCATTCACTTACTGCTGGTATTGCAGGAAATCGTAAACAATGATCCGGATGTAAAAGATTATATGAAGGTCGTTATGGTAGAAAACTATAACGTAAGCTATGCGGAAAAACTGATCCCTGCCTGTGATGTTTCAGAACAGATATCATTAGCATCCAAAGAGGCAAGTGGTACAGGTAACATGAAGTTCATGCTCAATGGTGCTGTTACACTGGGTACAAGTGATGGCGCAAATGTAGAGATCAATGAACTTGTAGGTGATGATAATATCTATATATTTGGTGAAAAATCAGAAGCAGTTATTGAACATTATGCTAAGGCTGATTACGTTTCAAAAGATTTCTATGAAAAGAGCAGTGTAATTAAGGAAGCTGTAGATTTCATCGTAAGCGAACAGACTCTTGCAGCAGGTAATGAGGAGCGTCTGACCAGACTGCACAAGGAATTGATCAACAAAGACTGGTTTATGACATTACTTGATCTGGAAGACTATATTGCAACTAAGGATCGTATGTTTGAGGATTATCGTAAGGAAGATATGTGGAAGAAGATGATGCTTGTCAATATCGCGAAAGCCGGTTTCTTCTCATCAGACAGAACAATTGCAGAATATAACAGAGATATCTGGAAGTTGAAATAAGCTTTATCAGTTGCTTACCGCCGCAGTCCGGTAGATTGCGGCGGTTTTTTAGCGTTTTTCAAGCGTTTTTTGTAAGGCTAAAACTTCTTGACTATGAACACTGATTATTCTATAATACAGAAGAGTATGCGATAAGCTACAGTCAGGGGGATTGACATGATTAAAAGTATGACAGGCTTTGGCAGATGTGAAATTGCAGAGGGAACACGTAAAGTTACAGTGGAAATGAAATCTGTAAATCACAGATACCTTGATGTGAACATCAAAATGCCCAAAAAGCTCAGCTTTTTCGAGAGTTCTATCCGTAATGAACTTAAGAAATATGCACAGCGTGGTAAGATTGATATGTTCATTACTTATGAGGATTATTCGGAAAACAATGTATGTATCAAGTACAATAAGGAAATAGCAGCGGAATATCTGGGTTATCTTAAAGAGATGTCCGAGGAATTCGGTCTGGATAATGATATTCGTGTTTCTACTTTGTCAAGATACCCTGAGGTCTTTTCCATGGAAGAGCAGATGTCTGATGAAGACGAGATATGGAAGATTCTTGCAAAAACGATAGATGGTGCTTCAGAAGGCTTTGTAGAGAGCAGGATCAAGGAAGGACAGAATCTTGCCGATGATCTGATAGAGAAACTGGATGGTATGCTTGAACATGTAGCATATATTGAGGAACGTTCTCCGCAGATCATAGAGGAATATCGTAATAAGCTTCAGGAGAGAGTGCAGGAACTGTTAGGAGATGCAACTGTAGATGAGTCACGCCTTTTAACAGAAGTCACAATCTTTGCAGATAAGGTATGTGTTGATGAAGAACTGGTTCGTCTCAGAAGCCATATAGAGACTATGAAACAGGAACTTCTGGATGGCGGAAGTATTGGACGTAAGCTTGATTTCATTGCACAGGAAATGAATCGTGAGGCGAATACCATTCTTTCCAAGACAAATGATCTGGCTATTTCGAACCGTGGAATCGATCTGAAAACAGAAATTGAAAAAGTCAGGGAACAGATTCAGAATATAGAATAGTACAATGCTGATCATCATATAAAGGCGGGAATATATTTGGATAAGCTGATTCATATTGGATTTGGCAATATTGTAAATACGGCGAAGATCATTGCTATTGTCAGCCCGGATTCTGCACCGGTCAAGAGGCTTGTGCAGAAGGCAAAAGAAGATGGTACGGTAATAGATGCAACACAGGGGAGAAAGACGAAATCTGTGCTGGTCATGGAAGACAGCCGTATTGTATTGTCTGCACTGCTTCCGGAAACGATAGCCGGCAGAGTCCAGTCAGATATCAATGACACGGAAGAAGCATGATTTGTAATCGTGCACTGTAAGGAAACACCCACATGATTATGTGGATATCAAAAGTTATTATAATTATTAAGAGAAAGAGGTAGATGATATGTTACATCCATCATACACAGACTTAATGGAAATCGTAAACGGAGATGTAGAGCAGGGTGATGCTCCTGTTATCAGCAGCCGTTATTCAATTGTTATGGCAACTGCTAAGAGAGCCAGACAGATTATCGGCGGGGAAGAACCATTGGTACAGGCAAAGCAGGATAAGCCGCTTTCTATTGCAATTGAGGAACTTGCTCAGGGTAAGATCAAGATCATGCCGGAAGATTAATAATGAAGATATTATTTGTTTCTCTGGGGTGTGACAAGAATCTGGTCGATACAGAAGTGATGCTTGGCATGCTTACCGGTAAAGGATATTCTATTACAGATGATGAGAATGAAGCAGATGTCGTTGTGATCAACACATGCTGCTTTATTGGTGATGCAAAAGAAGAAAGTATCAATAATATTCTGGAGATGGCAGAACTGCGAAAGAGCGGTCAGATCAAAGCACTGATCGTAACAGGCTGTCTGGCACAGCGTTATAAAGAAGAAATTCAGACAGAGATACCGGAAGTAGATGCTATTATCGGTACTACTGCAATTGATACGATAGTTGAGACACTGGAAGATGTACTGGCAGGACAAAGCCGCAACCATATTGAAGATATTGATCTGCCACCTGTCTATGATAAGAAACGTATCGTGACAACAGGTGGACACTATGCATATCTTAAGATTGCAGAAGGCTGTGATAAGCGTTGTTCTTACTGCATCATTCCCAAGGTCCGGGGAAATTACAGAAGTATTCCTATGGAAAGCCTGATCGCTGAAGCAAAACAGCTTGTGGAATTTGGTGCGAAGGAGTTAATTCTGGTAGCACAGGAAACTACTCTGTATGGCAAAGATCTGTATGGAGAAAAGAGTCTGCCTAAGCTGCTTCATGAATTGGGGCAGATAGATGGACTATATTGGATACGTATTCTGTATTGTTATCCGGAAGAGATCACAGATGAATTGATCGAAACGATCAGGACAGAGGAGAAAGTCTGTCATTATCTTGATATACCGATTCAGCATGCATCTGATAATATTCTTAAGAGAATGGGTAGAAGAACTGATCAGCAGGAATTGAGAGATATGATTGCCAAACTGCGTGAGAGGATTCCTGATATATGTCTTAGAACAACTCTTATTACCGGATTCCCGGGAGAGACACAGGAAGACCATGAGGAACTGATGGCTTTTGTGGATGAGATGGAGTTTGACAGACTGGGAGTATTTACATATTCTGCAGAGGAAGATACTCCGGCAGCAACATTTGATGACCAGATCGATGAAGAACTTAAGAAAGACAGACAGGCCGAAATCATGGAATTGCAGCAGGAAATTGCCTTTGAAAAGGCCAAGGATGCTGTAGGACGTACAGTTCTTGCCATGATAGAAGGTAAATTACCGGATGAGCATGCATATGCAGCCAGAACATATATGGATGCACCGGGAGTGGATGGACTGGTATTTGTACAGACAAGTGAAGAACTGATGACGGGAGATTTTGTGAAAGTCAGGATAACCGGTTCTTATGAATATGATCTGATCGGGGAGATCGTTGATTGACAGAATCTATAGAGACA
>CAYRAW010000281.1:0-3972 GCA_964422225.1 uncultured Roseburia sp. | reverse complement strand
CTGATATTGGAAATATAAATAAGATTATAGTACATAATTTAGAGTTTGGTTTTGAAGGAAAAAAAATAATACATAAGTTTAGTGCAGAATTTGTAAAAGGTAATTCATATTGTTTTGTAGGGAAAAATGGAATAGGAAAGACAACATTGCTTAATATTATTGCTGGACTTTATAATGATAATTATAATGGGCAGATAAAATTTAATAATTATGATATTAGATATATAGATTTATACAGAATTAGAATGGAACATATCGGAATAGCTGAACAGGAACCGGTAATGTTATTTGAAAGTGTAAAGGATAATATTATTATACGTGGCGATGAAACATCATTTTGTTATACTGGATTAAATAGTTATGACAATGTAAAAATTACAAATGCAAATAACTTATCTGGTGGAGAAAAACAAAAAATTGCAATTGTACGACAGTGTCTTGAAAAATTTGATGTATTAATGTTAGATGAACCCTCATCCATGTTGGATAGAAGAATAAAAGTGCAGCTTATTCATTTACTGCAAAATATGAAAAAGAATAAAATAATTTTTATAATTTCACATGATATAGATATAATTAAAACTTGTGATTTCTGCATAAATTTGGAGGAGGATATGCCACATGCAATTAGAACTGAGAAATATTTCGAAAAGCTATAATAACAAGAAAGTATTAGAAGATATTGGTATGACAATGAACAATGGAGTATATGGATTATTAGGTAAAAACGGTGTAGGTAAAACAACGCTAATGCAAATTATATGTGATTTGCTGTGCCCGGATAATGGTATGATATTTTTTAATGATTCACTAATAAAAAAACTCGGATCAAAGTATTTTGAACACATAGGATATCTTCCTCAGAGGTTCGGAGTTGATACAGAATTAACAATTTATCAATACTTGAAATACATAGCAAGATTGAAAAATGTTAAGGAAAAAGAAATTGATAATTGTATAAAAGGTGTTCTTGAAATTGTAAATTTAGCGGATATGATTAACACCAAAATCAAAAGCTTGTCGGGTGGAATGAGACAACGGGTGGGAATTGCTCAGGCACTAATAAACTATCCGGATATACTTATATTGGATGAGCCAACAGTTGGATTAGACGCAAATGAAAGAGTACGATTTAGAGAATTCGTTAGTGAATATGCCCAGAATAGAATTGTGCTTTATTCATCACATATTGTTTCAGATATTGAATATACAGCAGATCATATTTTTATAGTGCACAACGGTAAAATAATATGTTCTGGGAAGCAGGAACAACTGCTTTCAAATATACAAGACAAAGTATGGGAGTGTATGGTCAGTAATGCTGAAGCTGAGGTGTTAAAAAGAACAACTTGCGTCTGCAATTTAAAACGGAGAGATAATTTGATTTTATTAAGAATTGTTGCGAATGAATCCCCAACTAGGAATGCAGTTCCTGTGGAACATTCTTTAGAAGATGTTTATTTATATGAAATTTATAGGGGGGGACATCATGACAGGATTAATTAAAAGTGAGCTATTTAAGATTTGCAACAAGAAAATTTTGATTTTTGGCTTAATTGCAATTTTACTCTATGCTATTTCGAACTTTTTGCCATATCTAATTGCAGAGGGCTATTATCCTACAACTGCATATACAGATTCTGGAGACATTTTATATGGACGTGCTGCAGTTGAATATAATCAGTCTATAGCTGCTCCTTATAAAGGAATTCTAGACGATAATAAAATAGAAGAGATGATGAAAAACTATAAGAAAACAGATGAAAATGCCATTGGCTTGTTCCCTGTAAACGCAGGGTCGCTGTTCTTGAGCAGTTTTTATTATAATGGAGAGTTGCATACAATTGCAGAAGTTTGCAAAAATATTACGGAACCACTACGCTATGGATATAATGATAGTTGGGGAGAATATTTGTATGAAATGAATATTATCATGAAAATGGTGCTTTGCTTGATAATGGTTGCATTAGCGTCAGTTTTTTCACAAGATTATCAAAATGGCATGATTTTGATAATTCGAACTACACCTAAAGGACGGAATATAGATACTAAGGCAAAAATCATAGCTTCTCTGATAGTAGCTAATATAGGCGTTACATTTTTTATTGTATTACTTAGCGTAGCGTATTATATTTTCTTTGGCATTGAAGGTTGGGATACAAGCATCCAAGTAGGCGTTGTAAATTATTTTATAAATAGTCCGTTAAATATAAACTATCTGACCCTAAGCGTTGAAGAAATCATCTTAAATATTGTTGTTGTCAACTGCGTATCAATAGGCTCCTTACTAATATCATATATTACTAAAAACAATTATGTATCAATAATAATTTGTCTTGCACTTTTTTTCTTCCCTAATATGCCAATACTTACGAGGTTAGGTTCTACATCATCTGCTGGAAGAATTTTAGCTTTTTTCCCTTATCATGCTGTGAATGCTCAGATGATTAGCGGTTGCAGACCAATAAAAATACATGGATTTCAAATTCAGATGTTTCCAATATTAGTTATGTATTATATAATTATATCAATTGTAATGAGTATTATATTATTGAAAATGGCACGTAAATAATATATAATAAAATAAGCCATCTTAGAGGGTGTTGGTGGTGCAGCAAACGTTAAAAGTATTGATAACTGTATTACAAGACTTCGCCTTGAAGTAAAAGACAGCTCTTTAGTGAACGAGAAGAAAATCAAGTCAGCCGGTGCTGCAGGTGTTATCAGACCTAGCAAAACAGCCGTTCAGGTTATCATTGGAACAAAGGTTCAGTTCGTAGCTGATGAGTTCAAAAAATTATGCAAGTAACTAAAAACATGATGTTTAAAAGACAAGGTATAATCCCTTTTTACCAGAAGCGGTTCCGGTTGGAACCGCTTCTTTTATTGCACAGCCAAAGAGGAGCCGCGCAGGTTCCTCTTTTATTTTGCGTGTGCTTATGATACTATGAAGGCATATGCGGATAGTATATGCAATAATGGAAAAGGGGCATAAATATGGCTAAAAATAAAGAAATTAAGACAAATGCAATGCGTCTTCTGGAGACGAAGAAGATTCCTTATGAGGCGCATACATATGAATGTGATGAATTTGTAGATGGTATTCAGATAGCGGATATGCTGGGACTGCCACATGAGAAGGTATATAAAACTCTGGTAACACAGGGAAACAGCAAGAACTATTTCGTCTTTGTCATTCCCATAGAAGCAGAGCTTGATATGAAGAAGGCGGCAAAATCTGTAGGCGAGAAATCAGTTGCCATGCTTCATGTAAAAGACATCAATGCGGTGACCGGTTATATTCGTGGCGGCTGTACAGCGATAGGCATGAAGAAGCAGTATGTGACCAGAATTGATGAGAGTGCGACAGCTTTGGAGAAGATGATCGTCAGCGGTGGTAAGCTTGGTATGCAGTTAGAACTGGCACCACAGGATCTGGCAAAGGCAGCCAATGCGGAATTTGCAGATATTACAGCATAAACAGGGATCACGATATCGCAGAAATATGAGGAGGACGCATGAGAACAATTAATGTAAGTGACGTAACAGCCAACATCAAAGAGATGTGCATCGAAGCCAATCATTATCTGACACCGGATATGGATGAAGCATTGAAAAAGGCCGTAGATACAGAAAAAAGCAGTCTTGGTAAGCAGATTTTGAATCAGCTTCAGGATAACCTTACGATTGCAGGCGAGGATATGATACCGATCTGTCAGGATACGGGAATGGCAGTGGTATTTATGGAGATTGGACAGGATGTGCATTTTGAAGGTGGCTCTCTGGAAGAAGCGATCCATGAAGGTGTAAGGCAGGGATATGTAGAAGGATTTCTGCGTAAATCTGTGGTAAAAGATCCGCTGATCCGAGAAAATACGAAGGACAACACACCTGCCATCATTCATTACAGTATTGTAAGCGGAGATCAGGTGAAGATCACAGTAGCACCGAAGGGTTTTGGCAGCGAGAATA
>CAYRAW010000280.1:0-3975 GCA_964422225.1 uncultured Roseburia sp. | reverse complement strand
TCCGATAATTGTCTGGTTTTATCATACTCTCCTCCTTTTTTGTTTCTAGGGACGCATCGTTTCTGTCCGTTGGTTTTGTGAACACGTCAAGGCTGTAAGGACTTCTAAGGTTCACAAGAACCAATTGACAGAAGCCGATGCTGCCTAAAGCAATTTCTCAAGCAAAAAATAATACTCGCAAAATAACTAGCCAACTGCACTCATCATTAATATGAAATCATTCTGTTCACAGCGCATTCTCTGTTGATTAAATTATCAAAATTCAGGTGGTGCAGTTCGCCCAATCTGTATATAACAATTCAGAGAAACTCGGAATGTTTCGTGAGAAGACCCTCTGCGAGTGTCGGTACTTAGGGCGCAGGAGCTGATAAGCTCATGCACCCTTATGTACCGCTACATCGAGCAGCGGAGTGAGAACGTGTCTTCGTGCGAAATATCCGAGCTTCTCTGCCTTATTCTGCAGCAGGGCGAACTGAACTACCGTGACTAGTGCTTTATCAAATTAATCTACAAGTGTAGGATTGTGGCTTTCCTGCCAGGGGAGTCCCCATTTGTTCAAGGCTTCCATATACGGGTCTGGATCGAACTCTTCGACTGTGTATACACCCGGCTTATTCCACTTGCCTGTCAGCAGCATCATAGCACCGATCATAGCAGGTACACCTGTTGTATAGGAGATAGCCTGAGAACCTACTTCTGCATAACATTCCTGATGGTCGCACACATTATACAGATAGTAAGTCTTATCCTTTCCATCCTTCTTTCCAGTGAAAATACAGCCAATGTTGGTCTTACCCTTTGTACGAGGTCCAAGGCTTGCAGGATCAGGCAGCAATGCCTTAAGGAACTGGATCGGAACAATCTCTTTGCCCTCATAATTGATTGGCTTCGTAGAAAGCATGCCTACATCTTCCAGACATCTCATGTGATCTAAGTAGCTCTGTCCAAAAGTCATAAAGAAACGGATTCTCTTTACACCTGGAATATTTTTTGCAAGAGATTCAATCTCCTCATGATGCAGGAGATACATGTCTTTTTCTCCTACCTGATCAAAATTATATTCACGCTTGATGCTCATAGCCGGAATTTCTACCCAGTGACCATTCTCCCAATAACTGCCCGGTGCAGATACCTCACGAAGATTGATCTCAGGATTGAAATTCGTGGCAAATGCATAGCCATGATCGCCGCCATTACAATCCAGAATATCTATGGTATCAATGGTATCGAATTCATGCTTTAATGCATAAGCACAATACGCCTGTGTAACCCCCGGGTCAAAGCCTGAGCCCAGAAGTGCTGTTAAACCTGCATCCTCAAACTTCTTCTTATATGCCCACTGCCATGAATAATCAAAATATGCGGAGAAACCCTCCTCCTTGCAGCGCTTGTCATAGACAGCTCTCCACTCCGGATCATCAATATTCTCCGGCTCATAATTGGCTGTATCCATATAGTTGACACCACAGGCAAGGCAGGCATCCATAATGGTCAGATCCTGATAAGGCAATGCAATATTCATGACCAGATCAGGCTTATAGCCCTTGATCAGTGCGATCACTTCCTCCACCTTATCCGCATCTACCTGTGCTGTCTCAATCTTTGTCTTGCTGCCAGCCAGCTTCTCCTTTAATGCATCGCACTTGGATTTTGTTCTGCTGGCGATCATGATCTCCTCAAATACTTCGCTGTTCTGACAGCATTTCTGAATGGCTACACTGGCAACGCCGCCGCAGCCGATAATTAAAGCTCTTCCCATAACTCATTTCCTCCTGTTGGTCTATTTGATATGTTTTTCTTCCAGTTTCAACAATAATTCTCTCAGTACCTTCAAAGCTACCGCTGTAGACGCTCCACTGGCATCCAGAAGCGGTGAAAGTTCATTGATGTCACAACCTACGATATTTAACTCTCCTACCTTTAAAATCGCATCCAGGAGCTGTAGGAAGGTCACGCCGCCCGCCTCCGGTGTTCCTGTTCCCGGAAATACGGAAGGGTCCAATACATCCAAATCCAATGTAAAATACACCGGCTTGCCTTTTAACTTCCGGGTTACCTCTTCCAGTCCTTCAAAATCAAACTTATGGGTAATGACATGTTCCTTACCCCACTGAAATTCTGATCTGTCTCCACTACGGATACCGAACTGATAGATTCTGTCATCTCCCACAATATCCCATACGCGGTGAAGCACTGTAGCATGTGACAGGGTAGCCCCCAGATATTCTTCTCTCAGGTCAGCATGCGCATCGAAATGAATCACATGCAGGTCAGGATAATGTGCTGCCACACTTCTGACTGCACCTAATGTCACCAGATGTTCCCCACCAATCATTAATGGCAGCTTGCCTGCCTTCATTACTTCTTCTGTAAAAGCCGTAATATCCGCCAGTGCTTTATTCGTATCACCAAAACATAACTCCAGATCTCCACCATCAAATATGGCTGCATCTTCCAGATCAAGATCCTGATAGGGACTATAAGTCTCCAAACCATAGGATTCTGCTCTCATAGTCCTGCTGGCGAAACGTGTTCCCGGTCTGTAAGAAGTCGTCGAATCAAAAGGCGCTCCAAAGATCACAATACGGGCTTCATCAAATTCCTTATCGCATCCAAGAAAAGTCTCTATATTTCTCTCCATTTTCTCCACATCCTGTTTAATTAAAATTTTTGTTTTCCACATCTACAAGCATTTGTTCCACATAATTAGGAAGTGCAAATGCTCCCGCATGAAGTTCTTCATTATAGTACCTGGTCTTTAATCCATAAGCCTTCCAGTCTCCTATCCTCTGATCCCTGACCGGATGATATTTCTTAGAAGCAAAGCCAAAAAGCCAATGCCCCGATGGATACGTCGGAATATGAGCCTGATATACCTTTGCAATCGGGAAAGACTCTATAATTCTCTTATGCGCCCTCTGCATCGCATAAGCATCATCAGGATAAAAAGGACTCTCATGCTGGTTTACCATAATACCATCGGCTTTTAATGCTTTATTACAGTTGCCATAGAATTCCTTGGTAAAAAGTCCCTCACCCGGTCCGAAAGGATCTGTAGAATCCACAAGGATCAGATCATAGGTATCCACATACTTCCTGATAAACCGAAGACCATCCTCATAATAGAACTTCACTCTTGGGTCCTGAAAGCCACAGGCTGTCTGCGGTAAGAACTCCTTACACGCCTTTACCACTTCTTCGTCAATCTCTACCAGATCGATTTCTTCAATCTGTGGATATCTGACCAGTTCTCTGACTGTACCGCCATCACCGCCTCCGATCACCAGTACCTTACGTACATCAGGATGTACTGCCATCGGCACATGTACCATCATTTCATGATAAATAAATTCATCTTTTTCTGTCAGCATCATATACCCATCCAGTGTCAGGAATCTGCCAAATTCCTTAGATTCAAAGATATCAATCCTCTGAAACTCCGACTGGCTCGTATAGAGCTGCTTATCTACCTGTATTGAGAACTTTACATGCTCTGTATGTTTCTCCGTAAACCACAATTCCATAATTACCTACTCCTTATTTTTTCACACTTATCTCGCAGCGGAACGAATACCTTCCATTACGTTAAGTCGATTTACTTCCATATCTTCCGGTCCTGTCATGGAACAGCCTTTCTCTTTGGCATATACGATATAATCCAGAATATCCTGTGTGATCAGCTCTCCCGGTGCCAGAATAGGGATTCCGGGTGGATAGCACATAACGAATTCTGCACATACCATGTCCTTACAATCTGCCAGTGGCAGGGACTGCTTGGGTGCATAGAACGCTTCCTGTGGAGAGTAAATAACCCTTGGATTGATATACTCTGCGGTCATCTGTCCTGCTCTGTCCTTTTTATACAATCGTCTGATCTCTGCCAGTGCACTTACCAGTCTCTCAATATCTCTTGGCCTGTCACCCACAGATACATACGCCAGAATATTACCGATATCACCAAATTCTGTCTGAATA
>CAYRAW010000279.1:0-3977 GCA_964422225.1 uncultured Roseburia sp. | reverse complement strand
AAGGCTATGCAGGCAGAGTAAATCATCCTGCAAGACAGAACCACAGAATCATTCCAATTGAGATATGCGGTAACAAATGGGGATTCCAGTATTCTCCATATGTATATTACAATGAGCATTGTATCGTATTTAACAGCCGGCATATTCCAATGAAGATCGAGCATAAGACCTTCGAGAAGCTGTTTTCTTTTGTAGAGCAGTTCCCTCATTATTTCGTAGGTTCCAATGCAGATCTGCCTATTGTCGGCGGTTCTATCCTCAGTCATGATCATTTCCAGGGGGGACATTATGAGTTCGCCATGGCAAAGGCACCGGTTGAGAGAACCTTTACTGTAAAGGGATTTGAGGACATTACTTCAGGTATTGTGAAGTGGCCTATGTCAGTGATCAGACTTTCCCATAAGGACTATCACAGACTGATCGAACTGGCAGACGTTATTCTGAATAAATGGCGTGGTTATACAGATGAGGCAGCAT
Source organism: uncultured Roseburia sp. (assembly GCA_964422225.1). GTDB lineage: Bacteria > Bacillota > Clostridia > Lachnospirales > Lachnospiraceae > COE1. The sequence continues at coordinate 3,500 of CAYRAW010000279.1, read as the reverse complement.
TTATCTATGCCGAGACAGATGGAGAACCTCATAATACCATCACACCGATCGCCAGAAAACGTGGCGAGAATTATGAACTTGATCTCGTACTTCGTAACAACATTACAACTGAGGAACATCCTCTGGGTGTATATCATCCACATGCAGAACTGCACCATATCAAGAAAGAGAATATCGGACTGATCGAGGTTATGGGTCTGGCAGTACTTCCTTCCCGTCTGAAAGGGGAACTGGAACAGTTAGCCAAAGCTATCCTTGCAGGGGACGACATCCGTAAGGACGAAGTATTGGAGAAACATGCTGACTGGGTAGACGAGTTCCTGCCTAAGTATGAAGGTAAGGTAAACGAGAATACGATCATGGATATTCTGCAAAAGGAAGTCGGTATCGTATTTGGCAAAGTATTAGAGCATGCCGGTGTATATAAGCGGAATGCGGAAGGTGCAGCAGCATTTGACAGATTTATCAATACATTAGACGAGGAATAGTATGGAAACATTCCGCAATGAAATATCGGAAAATAAAAAAATCACAATTGCAGATGTAGCACAGGCACTGTCAGTATCCAAAACGACAGTGTCCCGTGCCATTTCCGGCAAGGGGCGCATCAGTGAAGAGACAAGGGCACGGGTACTGGAGTATATTGAGCAGAATGATTATAAGCCCAATGTCATTGCCAAGGGTCTGGCACAGCAGAAGACTTATAATATCGCACTGGTAATTCCGGGAGATTGTAATCTGGTGGATATGCCTTTCTTTCAAAACAGCATGCAGGGCATTTGTGAAGAAGCTTCCAGACAGGATTATGATGTGATGCTAGTGACAACACGGGGCAGTCGTCTTGCCAATCTGGAACGTATGGCAGCCAATCACAAAGTAGACGGTGTTATATTGAGCCGGTCTATGGTAAAGGACATGGCTGCCTCTTTTTTAAAGGAACAGCAGATACCATTTGTATTGATGGGAACCAGTAAAGATGAGAATATCCTGCAGGTAGATAATGATCATAAAGCAGCCTGCTGTGAACTGGTAACGGGAATTCTGGAGAAGGGAATGAACCGTATCGGACTGATAGGAGGCAACAAAGATTATGTGGTCAACAGGACGAGATTACAGGGATATCGTGATGCATTCCGCAACATGAAGCTGTCTCTGGAAGAGAATCTTATCTATAATGACTGCGATACACAGGACAGGATAGAACAGGCTGTGCATAACCTGTTAGGCAGAGGGACACAGTGTATTGTCTGCATGGATGACATGATATGTTCCACGGTGCTGCAGGTACTGGACAGAGAACATATCAAAGTACCACAGCAGATGAAGGTTGCATCCTTCTATGACAGTACACTGCTGCGCAATCATGAACCGGCGGTCACTTCGCTGATCTTTGATGACAAAGCCCTGGGAGTATTGACATGTTCTGTATTACTGGATTTCATAGGTGGTAAGGAAGTCAAGGGAAGAACATTGTCGGGTTATGAGGTCGTATACAGAGAATCGACCAGATAACCACTGGGGGAGAAACTATGTCAAAGAAAAAGAAACAACCGGCGGAATTCAGATTCTACGAATTGCCGCAGGATGAGCCTGTATTGGCGTTGATGGGAAATAAATGGATTCAGGTCTATGGGGAAAATATAGACAATCAGCATTTTCATAATCTCTTTGAGATCGGATTGTGTCATTATGGAGAAGGAGATCTGGTTCTGGAGGAAGATTTCTATCGTTTTGCGCCGGGAATGATATCCTGTATACCTGCGAATTTCCTGCATGTAACAAGGAGTGATGCGGGAGTTCCGGCTTTCTGGGAATATCTCTATATAGACCCGGAAGAAATCTTAAAAGCGAATGGTAAGAAGAGCATTGCAGAAACCAGAGAACTGATCGAGGCAATTAACAGAAATGCTTTTTTTATCAAGACAGAAGATAATCCCATGCTTGTTACGCTGGTAAGAGCTATTTTTGAGGAAATGCAGGATAAAGCACAATACCATCAGGAATGTGTGAAAGGAATGGCATATGCACTGCTGTTTGAAATTGCACGTTTTAACAGTAAAAATAGTGTGAACAATAATATCAAAGCGAGTGGACTGCAGTTGGAGAGCGCAATTGACTATGTGGAACTCCACTATCAGAGTGCTTTTAAAATTGTAGATCTGGCAGTGCAATGTCACATGAGTGAGACGCATTTCAGACGTATTTTTCAGGAAAAAATGAACATGACACCGATAGAGTATGTGAACTTTGTACGGGTCAAAAAGGCGTGCGAACTGATTGACAAGACGGATATCAGTATGGAAGAAGTGGCAGAGAAGGTAGGCTTTATCACACCATCGACCTTTAACCGTAATTTCAGGAAGATCATAGGGACGTCACCGTACCAGTGGAAGAAAAGACCTGATAACCACGAAGGAAAACTTCTGGAATATAAGATATCGGCGCTGCGTGGGTGGTAAGTGTGAAAAAACATATATGTTTTTTCACACGGCAAATTTGCGCCTGCGGCTCAAAGTTTGCAGGGTACGGAAAGGCATGGATATTAATGTGAAAAATCCATATGTTGAAGATTTTTCACACAGAAAACAGGCATGGTTGAAAATGCACGTTTTACAAGTGGATATAGAAACAATAAATTGGGCAGGGGTGTTATAATCAATTCAGTTTTGAGCAGATTATAGACCTCAGATAATTGGGGGTAAGAAGATGCAGTTTGATTATGGAAAAATCAAAGATCCGGCTTTTTTTGCACAAAATCGCATCAAGGCACATTCGGATCATCATTACTTTAAGGATGAACGCGAACTATATGAACAGACAGAAAGCTTCAGAGAAAGTCTCAATGGTTTATGGAAGTTTAAGTATGCCGTAAATCCTGCGGATGCACCGTCAGGCTTTGAAGCAGAGGACTTTGACTGCAGGGAGTGGGCAGATATTCATGTACCGGCACATATTCAGATGGAGGGTTATGATAAGCCTCAGTATGTAAATGTGCAGTATCCATGGGACGGACATGAGGCAATAGAGCCGGGAGAGATCCCGACACAGTTCAATCCGACAGCAAGCTATGTGAAATATTTCACAGTACCACAGCAGATGAAAGGACACAGACTTTTTGTTTCTTTTCAGGGAGTGGAGAGTGGTTTTGCAGTATGGTGTAATGGTGCTTATGTAGGTTACAGCGAAGATACTTTCACACCGTCAGAGTTTGAGCTGACCGAATGGATAAAGGATGGCGAGAACAAGCTGGCAGTTCAGGTATTTAAATGGACTTCCGGAAGCTGGTGTGAGGATCAGGATTTCTTCCGTTTCTCAGGTATTTTCAGAGACGTATATCTGTACTGTATTCCTGACACACATGTCAGCGATATCAGGATCAAAACATTATTAAATGATACTTACGACAGAGGTACATTAGAAGTCGTATTAGAAGCCATCGGACAGGGCAGGGCAGAACTGATCCTCAACAGATCAGGAGAAGAAATTGCAAGAGCCGAAGC
>CAYRAW010000278.1:0-4030 GCA_964422225.1 uncultured Roseburia sp. | reverse complement strand
ACGCAATTATTGCAACAGGTGGAAAGCAGTACAAGGTTTCCGAAGGTGATGTTATTAAGGTTGAAAAGCTTAATGCAGAAGCTGGAAATACTGTAACTTTTGACAACGTGATTGCTGTTAGCAATGATTCTCTTAAAGTTGGCGCTGATGTTGCTAATGCTACTGTAACAGCTACTGTTATGGAACAGGGCAGAGGCAAGAAAGTCATCGTTTACAAGTATAAGAGAAAGACTGGCTATCACAAGAAAAACGGTCATAGACAAGCATACACACAGGTTAAGATTGACAAAATCAACGCTTAATAAATGTTATCGGTTTACTTATTATGACTACGATTACCATTTATAAATCCGATAAAGGTAACTACAAAGGTTTTACCTGCAAAGGTCATGCCGGATATGCATTATCTGGTAAGGACATTGTATGTGCAGCAACTTCTATTTTAGTTATCAATACAGTTAATTCTCTTGAGGTTCTTGCTCATGAAGAAATGATTGTGAACGAAGACGAAACGACCGGTTACATTGACTGTCGTTTTCAGAATGAGGCTGGAGAACATGCAAAGCTTTTGATAGATTCCATGATATTGGGTTTAGAAAGCATTGTAGAACAATGCGGCAAGAAGTATTTAAGACTCAAATTCGAGGAGGTGTAAAACCATGATGAAATTAAACCTTCAGTTTTTTGCTCATAAGAAGGGTGTTGGTTCTACCAAGAACGGTAGAGATTCCGAATCCAAGAGATTAGGTGCAAAAAGAGCAGACGGTCAGTTCGTAAAGGCAGGCAACATTTTATATAGACAGCGCGGAACAAAGATTCATCCCGGTGTTAATGTTGGTATCGGCGGAGATGACACATTATTTGCATTAGTAGATGGTGTTCTCAGATTCGAAAGAAAAGGAAGAGATAAAAAACAAGCTTCCGTTTATCCTGTAGAAGAGAAATAAGACTAAGGCTTCAGGTGTACCCCTGAAGCCTTTTTATCACTTATAAAACTAACTATTTAAATAGTTGTACAATATGACAGAAAGGTTAGAAATCGATGTTTGCAGATAGAGCGAAAATATATATCCGAAGCGGCAAGGGCGGCGATGGTCACGTTTCTTTTCGTCGGGAAAAATATGTACCAAACGGTGGTCCTGATGGCGGCGATGGTGGTCATGGCGGCAGTGTTATTTTTGAAGTTGATGAAGGTCTTAATACATTGACCGATTTTCGTCATATTAGAAAATATTCTGCACAGGATGGTGAACAGGGTGGTAAACGTAACTGCCGTGGCAAAGATGGCAAAGACATTATAATCAAAGTCCCAGAAGGTACCGTGATCAAAGAATTAGAGTCTGGTAAAATAATTGCCGATATGTCAGGTAAAAATCGCAGACAGGTTATTTTATCCGGCGGTCGTGGCGGTAATGGCAATCAGCATTATGCAACATCAACCATGCAGGCTCCCAAATATGCCCAGCCGGGACAACCAGCCAAAGAATTGAATCTTTTTCTTGAATTAAAAGTAATTGCTGACGTTGGATTAGTTGGTTTTCCAAATGTAGGCAAATCGACTCTTCTTTCCCGAGTAACTAATGCCAGACCCAAGATTGCCAATTATCACTTTACTACTCTGAATCCTAACCTTGGAGTCGTAGACCTTGATGGTGGTAAAGGCTTTGTTATTGCTGACATTCCCGGATTGATCGAGGGAGCATCAGAAGGTGTTGGTCTTGGTCATGAATTTCTTCGTCATATAGAAAGAACTAAAGTCTTAATTCATCTGGTGGACGCTGCTTCTACTGAAGGACGTGATCCCATTGCTGACATTTATGCCATTAATAAAGAATTAGAGGCATATAATGCCGATATTGCACACAGACCACAGGTAATCGCAGCCAATAAAATTGATGCAATATATGCAGAAGAAGGCGAAGATCCTATTGCAAAGATCCGCGAAGAATTTGAACCTAAGGGAATAAAAGTATTTCCTATATCTGCTGTTTCCGGTCAGGGACTTTCAGAGTTATTATACCATGTAAGCGATATGCTTGCAGATATTGATGAAGCCCCTACTGTATTTGAACCGGAATTCAATCCTGATATAGACATCGTAACAGGCAATGAACCATATACCGTAGAATACGATCAGAAGGACAATGAATATGTAGTCGAAGGGCCAAGAATTGAGAAGATGTTAGGCTACACAAATCTGGACTCTGAACGTGGTTTCCAGTTCTTCCAGAAGTTTTTAAAAGAAAATGGTATTCTGGATGAATTAGAGGCACTAGGTATTCAAGAAGGAGATACCGTACGCATGTATGGTCTTGCATTTAATTATTATAGAGAATAATTTATAAAATAAAGAAAGGTATGGTATTTAGGTATGACAAGTAAACAGCGTTCTTATTTAAAAGGACTTGCCATGAATCTCGAACCGGTATTTCAGATTGGTAAATCATCTGTAACACCGGAAAATGTAGAAGCAATTGCTGAAGTTTTCAATACCAGAGAATTAGTAAAGATCTCAATTCTCAAAAACTGCTTAGATGATCCGAAAGAAATTGCCAATACTGTTGCTGAACGTACCCGTTCTCAGGTTGTTCAGGTAATTGGCAAAAAATTTGTTCTATATAAACCTTTTAAAGATAATCCGAAGATTGTTCTTCCGAAATAAGTAAAAGAGGTATATTATGAATTTGCTCAATAAAGTTGGAATAATGGGAGGAACTTTTAATCCCATTCACAATGGACATATAGCTTTAGCCCAATCTGCATATGAGACACTTGTTCTGGATAAGGTATTATTTATGCCCAGCGGTAAATCCTATATGAAAAACCGTGTTCTGGATGCCAGACAGCGTATTGCTATGATTGATCGTGCAATTTCCCCTTATCCATACTTTGAGCTATCCACAATAGAAGTAGAACGCGCCGGTAACACCTATACCAGTGAAACACTACGATTACTGAACCAGCAGAACCCGCATATCCATTATTATTTTATTATGGGTGCAGATTCTCTATTTCATATAGAAACTTGGAAAGATCCGGAAACCATTTTTTCTCTTTCTACATTAGTATGTGCCGTAAGAGATGAATATGACCATGACGATTTGGAGAAAAAACGTATTGAATTAGGTCAAAAAGGAGCCGATATTGTTTTATTAAATATGCCAGAAATCAATATTTCTTCCTCAGACATTCGAAACCGTGTAAGTCAAAAATTACCTATTTCTTCCTTGGTTCCGGGTGATGTAGCCAAGTACATTCTACAGGAGCATTTATATGAAGGAAATTAAAAAATATCTTAAAAAGCACCTGTCAAAAGAACGATACCATCACACATTAGGTGTAGCATACACTGCAATGGCAATGGCAATGAAATATAATCCCCAACCGGATAATTCTGAATTTATGGTCAAAGCTGAACTAGCCGGATTGTTACATGACTGTGCTAAATGTATGGATAACAATAAAAAGATAAAAATATGTAATAAGCATGGTATCTCTTATAGCCAGATTGAATTAGAGAACCCATATTTACTTCATGGTAAGGTTGGCGCTTATATTGCCAGCAAAGAATTCGATATTGACGATGTAGATATTCTCAATGCTATTACATGGCATACTACTGGAAGACCTGATATGTCTCTGTTAGAAAAAATTGTTTTTGTTGCTGATTACATTGAGCCATCACGCAAACCAATTCCAGAGCTGGACTTGATCCGAAAACTTGCCTTTGAAGATATTGATGAAGCAGTAATAAAAATTCTGAAAAACACATTGCAATATCTTAATGCAAAAGGCAATCCAATTGATACAATGACTCAAAAAACCTATAACAGTTACATTCAAATGGAAAGAGAGGTTTAACACATTGACAAGTAAAGATACCGTAAAACTTATCATAGATGCTCTTGAAGATAAAAAAGCTGAAAATATTGAAATTATTGATATCAGTGAAATTTCATCTGTTGCTGATTACTTCGTTATCACTAATGGAACAAACAGAAGTCAGGTTCAGGCTTTAGCTGACAATGTA
>CAYRAW010000277.1:0-4031 GCA_964422225.1 uncultured Roseburia sp. | reverse complement strand
CTCCAGATCTTTTTGCATCAGTACGCCACCTTGATGCAGTACACCTACACAGTCACAGATATCTTCCAGTTCACGAAGATTATGTGAAGCTACAATGGGTGTAAAATCTCTTGATGTTAACTCACCTGCAAACAGGCTTTTTACAGCCTGTCTCATGACAGGGTCAAGACCATCAAATGTTTCATCACACAGCAGATATTTTGTATTGGAGCAAATTCCCAGTAAAACTGACAATTGCTTTTTCATGCCTTTTGAGAAGGTATTGATCCTGCGTCTGGGATGCAATCCAAATTTGTCCAGATATTCCATAAAACGTTCTGTATCAAATCCTGCATAATAATCTTTGTAGAAGTGCATCATTTCCACAGGTGATGAATTCGGCAGATAATACTGATCATCTGAAATATAGAAAATATCCTTTTTGGAAATGGGATTCTCAAAAACAGACTGTTCATCGACCAGAATTGTTCCTTCGTCAGGCTTTATTACACCACTTAACATACGTAAAAATGTACTCTTGCCCGCTCCATTCGTACCGATCAGTCCAAAAACTTCTCCTTTTTTAATTGTAACGCTAATATCTTTAACGGCTTCAATATCGCCAAAACGTTTACTTACATGTTCGGCTGTAATCATATCGTATTGCCTCCCTTTACGCTATCACTGATACAGTCTTGTAACATAACTTCAAGTTGTTGGGGATGTATTCCTATTGAGAGTGCTTTATTTACACACTCCCCTAATTCTCTTTTAATTTCCTCGCGTTTAGAATCAGCAGCCTGACTTGGTTCGCTGACGAAGCTTCCTTTTCCCTTGATCGTATAGATATAACCCTCACGTTCCAGTTCCTGATAGGCACGCTGAATGGTGTTTGGATTAAGTGACAGTTCCATAGCCAGACTTCTGACAGAAGGCATGGGAGAATCAGCTTCCATTACACCGCATATTATCATTTGCTGAAATTTTTCAACGACTTGTTCGTAAATAGGTCTTCTATCTTTATAATCTATCAGAATCACGTAAGCTTCTCCTTTCTCAACTGTATTAATACGATTAATACAGTAAAAGTATACCTTATAGTCTGATATTATGTCAATAGGCGGAAGAACCTTAAAGTTCCCCCGCCTCATATAGATCGTTGGCATATCTGACAGAACCCATTGCATCCTTTGAATAGAAGTCAGCTCCTATCATATCAGCATATTCCTGTGTAAGAACTGCACCACCTACCATGATCTTACAATCACAATGATTATCATGAAGAAGTTTGATCGTTTCCTCCATATAAACAACAGTTGTTGTCATAAGTGCACTCAGACCGACTAATTTAATATGCTGCTCCTGAACAGTCTGAAGTATTAATTCAGGTGGAACATCTTTTCCTAAATCTATCATTTCAAAACCATAGTTTTCAAGAAGTGTTTTTACGATATTTTTGCCAATATCGTGGATATCACCTTTTACAGTAGCGATTACGATTTTTCCCTTGGTATCACTCTGCTTGCCAAGCCTGGATAAAGTGTTCTTAATAGCATCAAAACTTGCTTTGGCAGCATCTGCACTCATCAGAAGCTGTGGCAGGAACATTTTCTTTTCTTCGAATCCTTTACCCACAATGTCAAGGGCAGGAATTAATTTATCATTAATGATAGTCAGTGAATCTACCTGCTCATTCAGTAATTTTTCAGTTGCCTGATAAGCACTCTCACTCAATCCTTTGACAATAGCATCTTCCAGTGACATGGAACCGGCGGATTTGGGAGCAGCAGAAGGCGAGTCCTTCTGTGCCATTTCTGTACATTTCTGAATATATTCCATACAGTTGTCATCTTCGCCGATCAGGGCATTAAAACTGTAATAAGCAGCCATCATTGCCTCACTGGATGGATTCACAATACCTGCACTTAGACCATTCTGCATTGCCATTGTAAAGAAAGCCGTATTGATCCGCACTCTCTCGGGCAGACCAAATGAAATATTGGATACTCCGAGTACAGTATGAAGCCCAAGTTCATAACGAAGTCTGCGGAGAGTCTCTAGAGTTATCATAGCGTTATCCTGACCTGTGCTGATCGTCAGTACAAGGGCATCCATAACAAGATTTTTCTTTGAAATCCCATATGATCCGGCTGTATCGATGATCTTTCTGGCAACTGCAATTCTACCCTCTACAGTCTCGGGGATTCCACCTTCATCCAGACAAAGACATACAACAACTGCTCCATATTTTTTCGCCAGAGGAAATACCATTTCCATGGATTCTTTTTTGCCATTTACAGAGTTAAGCATAGGCTTGCCATTATAACAGCGCAATGCCCTTTCCATTGCCTCCCCATCGGAAGTATCAATCTGTAATGGCAGATCAATGATCGCCTGAATACCTGTAATTGCTTCTTCCATGAGCTTTGGCTCGTCGATTTCAGGAAGTCCTACATTTACATCCAGAATATGAGCTCCCTTTTCCTCCTGCGTCAGACCTTCTTTGTAGATATATTCCATATTATGATCACGAAGCGCCTGCTTGAATTTTGATTTACCTGTAGGATTGATACGTTCTCCAATGATCAGTGGTTTTCTGCCAAAATATACGGCATGATTATAAGAGGAGATCACAGTAAGACTTTTATCTGTAACAGGCTGTATATTCATATCTTTGCAGGTTCTGATCAATTCTGCCAAATGCTCCGGAGTTGTACCGCAGCAGCCGCCGATCATGCTTGCTCCCTTTTCTACCAGTAATTTAGCTTTCTCTGCAAATTCTTCGGGACCTACATTGAATTGTGTTACTCCGTCAATCACGACAGGAAGACCTGCATTAGGGTTGATCGCAATAGGAATGGAACAGCAGGATGTCAGTTCCGGTAATAATTTGAGCATTTGTTCAGGACCAAGTCCACAGTTAAAGCCTATGGCATCAACACCAAGTCCTTCTAACATGGCAGTAACGGAAGCAACATCACCGCCAGTCAGAAGCTTACCGCTTTCATCAAAGATCATGGTTACAACAACAGGAAGATCACTGTTTTCCTTCGCTGCTAATACTGCAGCTTTGATCTCATAGGAATCACTGACTGTTTCGATCAGGATCAGATCAGCCCCTGCCTTATCCCCTGCAATTACAATCTCCTTAAAGGCATTATAGGCATCTTCAAAAGCGATTTCTCCTAACGGCTTTAATAATTTTCCTAAGGAGCCAATATCCAGAGCGGAATACATTGGCTGAGCATTTGCACCCAGTTCTTTTTGAACTTCGCTGATTGCTTCCTTGGTAATGCGGATGCCTGCGGATACAAGCTGATCTACGGTATATTCTGTACCTTTGCATTTATAAATGTTGACTCCAAATGTATTTGCTTTTGTAATATTACATCCTGCAAGTAAATATTCCTTGTGTATTTGTCTGATTGCTTCCGGATGAAGGATGTTCCATGTTTCCGGTATTTCTCCTGTCTGTAATCCTCTTGACTGAAGGACAGTTCCCATTGCACCATCAAAAAAAAGTAATTTTTTTCCTATTTGTTCACGTATCTTCATCTCTAAACTCACATTCTATATTATTGCATTGCTTGCATTTTCCTATATGACAGTTTTCCTGATTTGGAGTGATTCCTATAAAAGCAGTTACACTTTTGGTTGGATACATCAGGTAGTTATCTGTCAATGTAATTCCAAGTCTTTTGGTACATTCAATGGCATTAAAAAAATCTTTCTGAGCGGCCAGCGGCAAATCTCCATATCCAGGACTGAATCTTGGGCGCAGATACATATTTTGCTGTAATGCCTTATCCCGAAGCTCATTTTGCAGACTATTACAGCATGCTTCTACGGCAGCTGCACCGCAAGCCTGCAAAATAGAAGCTTTTGCCATATTTATAAGTTCATATTTATGAAGCAGCTTGTCCGCTTCTATTCCTAATGTAACTGCCATTAGAATGACATAGGGACAGCCCCTTAAGTTTGCAGCCAGATTAGCACTGTGAAAACTGATCTGAGGAGCAAAAGTCTTTTCCCTATCTGACAGTAATATTTCC
>CAYRAW010000276.1:0-4048 GCA_964422225.1 uncultured Roseburia sp. | reverse complement strand
AGAAGCAGAATAAGAAGAGAAAAGCATATCACAATTATTTCTGTGAAGCCAAGTGGGGAGATTCCAGAAACTATGAGCTGACCATTAACAGCAGCAAATTAGGTGAGGATGAGACTATAGATGTGCTGGAAGATTATATTAAGAGAAGAATCAAATAAGTATATAAAAAATGGAATCGGTTTGTTGCCGATTCCATTTTTTATATGTTTTTATTTATTTTATTTATTTCATGCCTTTCTGGCAGTCTAATTCTTTATTTTTATATCTTTCAATAATGCTGTGGATTCTGTCGTTAGGATTTAACAGATCACTGATAGAAGAATCATGATTCAGAGTATCAATGATATACGCAATGTACTTACTCATATCACAGTTGATATAATATGGCTTCTCCAGTAATTCTGGCATCTGATAGATCAGGTTAGTAGTAAGGACTCTGTAGATTAATCCCTGCTCGTAAGCTTCATCAAACTTGGATAAACCGCCTGTGAACAGACCAAATGTGGTTGCTACGAAGATTCTCTTAGCTTTTCTTGCTTTCAAAGCTGCTGCAACTTCCAGTACACTTTCACCAGAGGAAATCATATCGTCAACGATCAGTACATCTTTGCCTTCTACACTGCTTCCCAAGAACTCATGGGCAACGATGGGATTACGTCCGTCAACGACTTTAGTATAGTCACGTCTCTTATAGAACATACCCATATCCAGTCCCATTACATTAGCCATATAAATAGCACGTCCCATACCGCCTTCATCGGGGCTGATGATCATCATATGGTCGGAATCAATGGTCAGGTCAGGAACGTGGTTCAACAGACCTTTGATAAACTGATAAGTAGGAGATACTGTTTCGAAGCCATTCAAAGGGATAGCATTCTGTACACGAGGATCATGTGCGTCAAAGGTAATGATGTTATCAACACCCATCTTTACCATTTCCTGAAGTGCCAGAGCGCAGTCAAGAGATTCACGGGAATTTCTCTTATGCTGGCGGCTTTCATATAAGAAAGGCATGATTACTGTAATTCTTCTTGCCTTACCACCAACAGCGGCGATCAGTCTCTTCAGATCCTGATAATGATCATCAGGAGACATATGGTTCTCATGACCACACAGAGAATAAGTTAAGCTGTAGTTAGCTACATCTACAAGGAAATATAAGTCATCACCACGGACAGATTCCATGATAACGCCTTTAGCTTCACCGGTACCGAAACGGGGAACTTTAGTCTGGATAATATAGGAATCACGCTGATAGCCTGAAAATGCAAGGCTGTTCTTGTGTTCGCTTTCACGCTCTGTTCTCCATTTTACGAGATAGGCATCTACCTTATCTCCGAGAGCTTTACATCCTTCCAAAGGTACAATTCCTAAGGAACCAACGGGTATCGAATTCAGGTTTCTTTTTTCTTCGCGTACTGGCATTGCGAAAATCCTCACTTTCTGTTTAACAATAATTTTTTGGTGATCCGGATATCATGTCCGGTCAGTTTGCACATCCCATAATTACTTGTTATGCGGGAAAAGATTCTGTCAGAGTAACGATCCCTTAATTCCTCCAAGGACAGATTCGTAGTGATAATTGTTGATTTCCTGCGAAGATGTCGGTTGTTGAGACAGGAGAAAAGCTGGGATGATACGAAAGCATTGGTAAGTTCTGTTCCCAAATCATCAATAATCAGCAAGTCACATTCATAAATGTCCTCATAAATCCCCGATGCAGCCTCTTTACTTTCACGGTCAAAGGTACTGCGTGACAGTGTCTCAAATAATTGAGCGGAACTGAAATAGATCACGAGTCTGCCCTGTTCGATCAGTTCTTTGGCAATGCAAGAGGACAAAAACGACTTACCAGTACCTACTGTACCATAAAAAAATAGATTGTGGTAGTCTGAATTAAAGTTTTTTATGAAATTTTGGCACTCCTTTACTGCTTTGGTAAAGCGCGTAAGGTCGTCGCCCTGATAGAAATCGTAGGATAAATGATCGAAATTATCTGTTTCTAACAGCTCTTTAATGTGAGACTGTTCATAGATAAGAGAGATTTCAGCCTGACGGAAACAGGAACATTTACGATTGTCCACGTAACCGGTGTCCTTACATAGAGGGCATTCATAGACAGGTTCCAAATAGTTGGCAGGATAGCCGTTTTGGGCAAGAAGCTGCGCTTTTTGTCTGGAAAGCAAGGCGAGCTTCTCTTTTAATTCCGGGAGTGCATTAGTATCACCTGAGAGCATCCGGCGTCCCTGTGCAATAGAAATGGCACAAACTTGTTTTTCCAGATCTTCATAGGCAGGAATCTGCCGATAGACTTCGGCAGTACGCTCCTCCAGAAGATGTCGTGATTTTCTTTGCTTTTCTTCGTAAGTACGCATGATCGCGTTATACTGACTGTTTGTAAGTGGCATGTCTGCCTCTCCTTTAATTGCTTAAGATGTTCTGCTCAAGCTGGTCGAAATCATAGCTGTTCTGAGCAAAGCGGTTGAATTTATTACCTGAATTGCTGTTGTTTGCAGCCGGTTTGGCAGGACGCTGATAGGAAGCATCCAGAGCAGCAATATCGGCTTTGTGGTGAACACCAGCCTGATACCATTTGCTCAAAATACCATCTGCATAAGCAAAGCGGTGGGAGTCGGTGGTCATTACAGTTTTGTCACAGGCTTCCTGAATGACATCCAGCATAAAACCGTATTCTTTGGTCCATTTCCGGATATATTCCAGTTCCTTGGGAGCAGGAGCGGAATTCTTGCCAAGAGATTTCATGATGGTGTATACAGTCTTATCGTATTTTTTGGAAGCAAGCTGAGCTTGTTTGGGATCGGTAATGCCCTGTTCTGCCCAGGAAAGGGCAACCTTTTCCATATATCTGAAGTCTTTTTTGCCACGTTCTACACAATGCTGGACGAGATAATCAATTAGATCAGCACTAAATCCGAGACGGTCATAAAGGAAAAGGATGGTTTCCATATCACCTCTGGTAAGTTGTCTGCCAAGGTACTGTTCTGTAATAAACAGAAGCTGCTGGACTTCATCATTATTCTTGAAATTCTTCAGATCATCCATGGTATAGGATGGTTTCTCCGGCTGTGAGGACAGCTCGCGGGTTGGATATTCCGTAATGGTAGCTGTTCCCGTGGGGGAAGCCTGCATCTGTGCAGGAGCGGCATTCATCCGTGCAGACATGGGATTCTGTACGGACATTGCAGAAGCTGCGGTCATTGGTCTGGGAGCAGTCATACCGCTTTGCATAGATGCAGGTCTGATAAAGGACAGGACAGGCGTGATACGTGGTGCAGTCCTGACCTGTTCATAGGGGTTGTCCAGAGATAGAACCTGGATACCTGACAGATTATGGGCAGCATCATACTCTAATGCCAGAAGCTGTCTTGATTCCCAGTACATAAGAGCACGCAGTACATCCTTTTCCGTATAATTGAATTTATCTGCAATATCGATTACGCTGGTCGGGAGATTAGCACTCATCATGCGGATAAGGAAAAGATAGATTTTAAGCTGGGCATCGTTCGCCTCAGCCATATAATCATCAATGAAACAGTTAGAAACAGCAGTCTGCTCTTTGTGTATGTTCTGATAAATATTAAGACGATTCATAATAATTCCCCTGTCTGGTATGTATATTGACAGCTTACTCTGTGTCAGTCTTTGGGAGAGACTGTTGGGAGCAGAGCGCTATCTGTAAGGTAAATGTATTGTAACATACTTAATCAAAAAAGCAAGTCCCGAAGACCCCGCAAAGCCTTGAAAACACTGGGGTTTAGAACATTGTGGATTGTGTGGATAATGTGGATAAGAAACATTGTATACAGCGGGAGAGCCTTAAGATAAGCGACTTAGCGGATGTGGACAGAAGAAGTGTTAAAATGTGGATTGGACATAAAAATATCCACATCCCCAAACCGCTTTTACATGGTTTAAAAATGTGGATAATGTGGATAATTAAATACCTAACAGATTTTCGCCGATTTTTACAACATCTCCGGCTCC
Organism: uncultured Roseburia sp.; assembly: GCA_964422225.1. Classification (GTDB taxonomy): domain Bacteria; phylum Bacillota; class Clostridia; order Lachnospirales; family Lachnospiraceae; genus COE1. The sequence goes on along the minus strand of CAYRAW010000276.1, from coordinate 40 downwards.
CATAGTTATCAACAAATCGCCGTTGATACAATTTTTTAAT
>CAYRAW010000275.1:0-4061 GCA_964422225.1 uncultured Roseburia sp. | reverse complement strand
AAAGCATCCATGTGGGATTCCCTGGAAAGTGTCTATCTGGCAGCAAGGGAAGACCCTGAATGTGATGCCTATTGTGTACCGATTCCATATTATGACCGAAACCCGGATAGAAGCCTTGGACAAATGCATTATGAAGGTAATGAATATCCGAAGAATATTGAAGTAACAGACTGGCAAAGTTATAACTTTGAGGAAAGAAAACCGGATGTAATCTATATCCATAATCCATATGATGATTGGAATACAGTGACTTGCGTACATCCAAGATTCTTCAGCAGCAATTTAAAGAAGTATACGGAAGAGTTGGTATATATACCTTATTTCGTATTGCAGGAAATTGAGCCGGATGATCAGAGAACTATCGACAATATGAAACATTTTATCTGGACTCCCGGAGTTATCAATGCAGATAAGGTAATTGTGCAGTCTGAAAAGATGAAGCAAATCTATGTAAATGAATATCTGAAAGCGGCACAAGAAAACGGACTTCAAGGGAATCATTTGGATAGAAAATATCTGGAAGAAAAGTTTCTTGGGCTTGGCTCTCCAAAGATTGATAAGGTATTAAATACAAAGAAGGAAGATCTGGAAATACCCGAAGAGTGGTTGAAAATTATACAGAAACCAGATGGAAGCTGGAAGAAGATCATTTTTTATAATACCAGTATTGCTGCATTATTGGAGAACAATGAGAGAATGCTGGAGAAAATGAAGGATGTTTTTAAAATTTTTAAGGAAAATAAGGATGAAGTAGCATTACTGTGGAGACCACATCCGCTGATAAAAAGTACCGTATCTTCCATGAGACCGCAACTGTGGGTGGAATATGAAAAGCTTGTAAAGTGGTATAAAGAAGAAGGCTGGGGGATTTATGATGATACCAGCGATATGGATAGAGCAGTTGTAATTAGTGATGGGTACTATGGGGATGGAAGTAGTGTAGTGCAGGTGTATCAGGAAACGGGGAAACCAGTGATGATACAGAATGCGGATGTTTTAGAGTGTTCAGAATAAAAATCAGCTATTTGATGAGTAAATGGGGAATAAATAATGAATGATGAAAAAATATTGGTGACACAATCGTCAATGCCACCATATGAAGAATACATAGAAGCGATAAAGCCATTATGGGATAGCCACTGGCTTACTAATATGGGAAAGTATCACAAAGAGCTAGAAGGAAAACTAAGAGAATATTTGGATGTTCCGGAATTGTCCTTGATGGTAAATGGACACATGGCTTTGGAAATGACAATTCAGGCATTCGGTTTCCCTGAGGGCGCTGAGATAATTACAACGCCTTTTACATTTATTTCAACTACGCATGCGATCGTGCGTAATCACCTTAAACCTGTATTTTGTGATGTGAAACTTTCGGATGGAACAATCGATGAAAGCAAGATAGAAGATTTAATTACAGATAAGACGGTTGCAATCCTTCCTGTTCATGTGTATGGAAATGTATGTAATGTGGAAGAAATACAAAAAATTGCAGATAAACATCATCTCAAAGTGATATATGATGCAGCACATGCCTTTGGAGTGAAGTACAAGGGGAAGGGAATTGGCGCGTATGGAGATGCAGCAATTTTTAGCTTCCATGCGACAAAGGTTTTTAATACGATTGAGGGTGGTGCAGTTGCTTTTTTGGATCATGCGCTGTACGAGAAACTGTATAATTTGAAAAATTTTGGTATCAGGGGCGAGGAGGTTGTTGAAGCTGTCGGCGCGAATGCCAAAATGAATGAATTCTGTGCAATTATGGGATTGTGTAATCTGAGACATATAGATGAGGTGATAGCTGGTCGTGCGAAGCGATATCAAATATATATAGAGAACTTAAAGGATGTTAAAGGGATTCGCCTTTTTAAAAAGAAAGTGGTGGAAAAAGATAATTATGCATACTTTCCAATTTTGATTGAAGATGATTATAGGATAAGTAGGGATGAACTCTATACACTTTTGAAGGAGAATAATATCTATGCAAGAAAGTATTTTTATCCCCTTACGTCAGATCAAGTCTGTTTTAATAGTAAGTATAAAAATTATAATTTGAAAAATGCAAGGAAAATGTCAAATCAGATTTTGACACTTCCGTTATATGACCATTTAGAATACGAAAGTATGGAGAAGATTATAGAGATTATTAAGGAGTAAAGCTTATGGATTTTGCAACAAAAGTGCTATGTGCAACTGGGAAAACATATTTGTTTTATCTTGGACAAGCGGGGTATCTTATCAAAAGTAAAAATAATCAATTGTTAGGAGTTGATTTATATTTGTCGGATTGTGTAGAACGTGTGGAAGGAAATATAGGATTTAAAAGGCTTTTACCTAAAATATTAAGTCCAGATGAAGTTATGATTGATTATCTCATTGCAACTCATCCACATATGGATCATTTTGATATGGACTCAATTCCGGAGCTTATTGCTAATAAAGATACAAAGTTATTTGCTTCTAAGAATTGTAATGAATTGGCTAGGAGTTTAAAGTTGGAGCAGAATAAAATATGTTATGTGCAATCGGGGGACACGGTACGTGCGGGGGATTTTTTGTTGGAGTTTGTTGAATGTGATCATGGACAAAAGACTCCGGATGCAGTTGGCGTTGTAATAACTGTAGATGGGAAAAAGATATATATGGCGGGAGATACTTGTTTGAGGATGGATCGTGTTTTGGAAATGAAACAAAAAGGCCCATACGATATAATTATTGGTCCGATTAATGGAGCATATGGTAATATGAATGAGAGTGAGTTTGCTGAATATAGTACCGCAATTGGGGCAGAGACAATTATTCCCTGTCATTACGGAATGTTTGCGAGTCATGGCGGGAATCCAGGTGTATTCTTGAAAAAAATGAAAGAACTGAATGCAACCAAAAGTACATATATAATGTCCGTTGGGGAAATGAGGAGCATCTAGGGGGATGACAATGAGTGAAGAATTGAGAGGAAAAAAATTATTGATTTTGGGTGCGAATCCCGAAACGATACCATTAGTTGAAACAGCAGAGCATATGGGGATTGAGACAATTGTGACGAGTTCTGTTCCTAATGATGCTGCTAAGCCGGTGGCTTCAAAGGCATATGATGTAGATGGTCTGGATGTTCCAGGGATTATAGCATTGGCGAGAAAAGAAAAAGTAGATGGTATTTTGGTTGGAGTGGCGGATGTTTTGGTAGAACCATATTGCAAAGTGTGCGAGGCTCTTGATCTGCCCTGTTATGCAACTGAAGAAATTGTAAAGATATTTACACAGAAAGATATATTTAAGGCAACATGTGAAAAATACGGAATTCATGGTATACCAGAATATTATTTGGATACCAATTTGAGAAGAGAGGACTTAAATAGAATAGTATATCCAGTAATGGTTAAGCCTGTTGATGGGCGTAGTGGAATTGGCATGACGGTATGCTACGAAGAAAAACAATTAAAAAATGCTATTGATGTGGCATTGGAGCATTCTAGAAGCAAAAGGTTTATAGTTGAAAGATATATGCAATGTGATGATATGGGAATGTATTACACATTTAAGGATGGAGAATGCAGTGCTTCTTGCATTTATGATAGGTATACAACTGATGAACAACCAGGTTTAAGTCGGGTTTGCCTTGGAGGAACCTATCCATCAAAACACATTGAAGCCTATTTTGAACGCATGCATGAGAATGCAAGTCGAATGTTTCGGGAAATTGGAATAAAAAATGGTGTTCTTATGCTTTCTGGGTTTTATGAAAACGGAGAGTTTTATGTGTATGATACTGGATTCCGTTTACAAGGAGAGGCTCCACATCTTCTTATGAAAGCAATACATGGATTTGACCAAAGAGAAATGCTTATACGTTATGCATTGACGGGGACTGAGGGAAATGTTGATTTGGAGAAAGAAGATGATGCTTATTTTAGAGGAAAATGGGGAGCGACACTATGGTTCCTTCTTAAAAAGGGAGAAATAGCTAGAATTCATGGTCTTGAAGCAGTTGAAGAGGATGAAAGAATAATTGCAAATGTACAAAGATTATTTGAAGGTGATATTGTAGAATCAGAATGGGT
>CAYRAW010000274.1:0-4091 GCA_964422225.1 uncultured Roseburia sp. | reverse complement strand
CATATCTCATTTTTTCTATATTTTGTAATAAAGAATTTTTATTCCAAATAATAAAAAGGTAATTCGGAACAGCTGACCCTCATATGGATTGATATATGCACTTTTGTCAATAATGACAATAATAAGTTCTATTACAAGGGCAATCCAAAAGCATGCCTCTCCTATTTTTCTTACTCTAGCTTCCATGCCCATCTCCCTAACTTCTCCTAGTTTATCAGTCCAAGCATTTTTCTCAGTTTCTTAAATCTTCTGGGTCTGTTCTCCCATTTATACTGTATGTACGCACTGCATTCCGGCAGCTTGGCATCAAAGGCAGCCTCATCATTCATCCAGTCATTTACTTCGCATAAAGACGTAAAAATGATCGGCAGGATACGTTCAATCTGATGAGCCTCTGATGGGAAACTTGGTTCCATAGCATAATTCATAATTTTATTCAGGTTACGATAAAACTCCCGACTGTGTTTTAATATCTGCTCTCTACGGACAATAAAGCAGGCTCCCGGTGAGAACATGCAGTACTGTGGGATCATGGGATCTTTATAAATAAATCTGAGCAGATCGTCCACATCGTTAAAATACTTCTTTGGATGATTAGGGGAATCCACATACCATGAATTATTCTTCTCTACATAGACATTTTCCATTGCAAGAAATGTGGTCCCAATTTCATTTTTCTCCTTATTTTCATTATATTTTGAGAAACGTCCCCAGTACTGTTTCTCATCATACAGGAATGTAAATGTCTTATTATCATATACCTGTTCAAAGAATTCTTTTGAACAGTGACGTCCTATCATGTTGCCCTTTAGCAGACAGATCACTTCCGGCAGATTATCATAATGCTCATCAAAATAGGAGAAATATGTAGTAATATTATGCCCTGTATTCTCTACATCTATTACATGATACTGTCCATTATGAAGCTGCTCCTTCACATTACTGTCTGTGGAACAATCATATATCATATAATCCTGACATAGCTCTATCAGTTCATCCGGAACAGTATTAAAATTATGTATCACAAAGAAATTATCTGTCTTATTCATTTTTCAATTTCTCCCTTGTCCATACTTTATATGTATATAATATCACGATTCCTGCTGATAGCAATGTGATAATCTCTGCCAATCGCCAATACCATGGTTCACGGAATGACAGTGTAATATTCCCTTCTGTCTGTCCAGGTATCATGAGCTTAATTACATGATTGATTCCATCCGTTATTTCTATTGGGAAATGTTGTCCTTCATCCGTTACTTCCTGTGCCTGATAGCCTGCATAATATAACCGTGGCAGTTCTAATCCTGCCTGCTGTGTTGAAGTATTCTTCACATGCATCGTTATCGATGTACCACGATATACCACATCTGATATTTCTATACTGTCATCCTTGTACAGTTCCTGTGTTTTAAGCTCGTCCAATACCGTATCAACGGGCAAGTATTCCTCTCCCGATGCCACGAAGGTATCCATTTCCTCTACAGAACGAACCTGAATTCTTTCCGACCGCTGATTTAAGTCTATGATAAAGTGTCCGACTGACAGTAACAGGATACTAACGGCAAGGCATATGGTAATTGCCTTTTTTCTTCTGTCATACTCTCGTTCTGTATAATTCAGAACTGCACACCATACTACCACTAACAATCCCACTGCAACACCGGTAAAACGCCATGGAAATTGTATTTTTACAATAATATACCGGAATATCCTGCTTATTCTGCATAGCAGATCCCATGGAAAGTACAGAGTACTCATAACTACCATAAGAACTCCAAAGATAGCTGCTGTGATCGTGATCTGCCTGTTTCTTCTTTCTTCCTGTTTCAGATATCCCCGGATACACAATAGCATCAATATGATAACCGAAAGCATCAAAGACAATCCAACACCCTGTGTGAAATCCCCTGCTGTCCCGGCACCTGAGTCCAGACTCTGCCCAACTGCATTATCAAATATCGCAAATACCTGTGAAAGAAAGATTCCCTGCCTCTGTATCATAATGTCATTATTGCTTATACTGTTGATATTAAACCGTCCAAACAGCATATAATCCAAAAATGGAATCAGAAACCATGCGCTAAGCCCCAGTGCAACTGCAACCGCACCACAGCCTGCAAACATAACTTCCTTATGAAAAATCCGTCTACAATGCACAATAACTAATAAAAGTAATACCATACATGCTATTTCTGCTGTCAACATATGGCTCTGTAACATTCCAGCCATACTGATTCCCATAAAAACAGCACCTTTTTGTAACCGGACTTTTTTTCTATCTTCATTCAGTAACAATACGCAGGAATAGATCAGTAAAGGCCAGAATATCATCCCTGTGTATTCTCCCAATGCCCCTCTGGTATATAGATTTACCAGACGATACGGTGCCAGTGTGTAGAGGCAGCTCCCGAATACCCCGATTTCTCTTTTTCTGAATATTTTGCCGAAACTATAGCCTGATATCAGTGCTGTCGCTATATTACATAATACCACATATACCTTATAGGCATCCTGTAGTGATATTCCAAGCAATCTCAACAATGCAGCCGGATATAAAAACAGATCACTGTAAAAAACGGATACGGCATATCCATATCCGTCATACCATGCAGGTTGTATCCTGACCGGAAATTCTCCTGCTCCCAGTCCCTGTGCCAATCCCTCTATACGCATTAGATGAAAATATATATCATGCCCCCGAATCAGATAATTATTAAATAATGGAATGGATGCCATCAATATGATAACCAGATAGCATACTGTATACTTTTTATTTTTCATTTTATCTTTCATGCTGTAACCTTGCATGCAGGAAACATTTTACTGTTTCCTTCTGTTCCCTACACCATGCCCTCCAATATCTGCTGTTCTCTATTCCCAGTGCTTTGGCTTCTTTCAATCCCTGATGGTACTTAATGATAAAGTTCTCTGTGAAATACTGTCTGCACTCCTCACAATCCTGCAGTCCATATTTCGTATACAGATACCTGTAATCATTATAAATGCGCATATCTCTTTCTGAAAATGTCTCCGTATACTGATTAGCATGCATACCTATGGAAATCAACGGTTTCTTCGTGTATACAAACGTATGATTAGCCTGCAGCAGGTCAAAATACAGAAACATATCGGAAGCCCAGTTACTTTGTTCATCAAATAAAACCGGATGTTCTCCCCTACGGTAAATTCCGGCACTGGGAGCTCCTATCTGGTTTCCCAGAAAAAACAGCTTATAATTTCTGTGCAGTCGTTCTATAAAAGCATCCTCTGCACAGCGTGCATATGCATTTCCATGCTCTGTTGCCTGTTTACTCAGATGTTTTACCTGTTCCATGTCCTGTCCGTCAAGCAGTACCTGCATGCTTCCTGAGAAAGCCAGATCAGCCTGTGGATGTTCATCCAGCATACTGACAAAAGAACCCAGGCTATCCTCATCTGTGAACCAGTCATCACTGAACATGATCTTAATGTACTGCCCTGCTGCCATCTTAATTGCCGCGTTCCAGTTATAGATATGTCCTAATGGCTTCTCATTATGCTGATAATTTATTTTTTTTATTCTGTTTCTGAACTGTTCTATTAACCGGACTGTTTTACCATCAGTAGAATCATCAGAAATATTTACTTCATAGTCCTTATAGTTCTGTTTTGCTATAGAATTTAATAACCTCTCTACTTCCTCTGCATTGTTATAGCATGGAACACATATAGATGCTTTTATTATAAAATGCATCCCCTTTCTGCTTTTTCAGTATCGATAACTACATTTCTATCCTCATTAGTACATAAATAGATAAAATATGCAGTAATAATCGGAATCGCATATACAACTGGAAGTGCATACCTTATATTATCATAAATTGCAGGTCCAGCCACCACCACCAAATCATCTAATATAGCAGGGAATGTTATCCAGAAAAATCCCCTAATCTTATTTTTGATTGAAAAAAGAATAAGATAGAGCAAAATAATGTTATAAACAGCAATATTAGAAAATGCTCCTATAACAGGAAATGAATGCATCAATTTGTAAAAACTTATGCGTACATCATTTGCTTCTGCAAAAGTCATGTCTTGTGCTGCCCCCA
>CAYRAW010000273.1:0-4114 GCA_964422225.1 uncultured Roseburia sp. | reverse complement strand
CAAACAGCCCCTTAACACCATTTTTATGCGCTTAACTCCAAAAGTCAGGTTATATTTATTTTACTAAATTATAATAGCAGATACAATCATCACTCTATTTATTTTAAATAAACGTAAAAAGAGACTTCTGAACATTCAGAAGTCTCAAGAGCGATAGACGGGGCTCGAACCCGCGGTCTCGACCTTGGCAAGGTCGCGCGTTACCAACTACGCCACTATCGCATTTATTTTGTTCACTACTGTGTCGTGCGAACAAAATATAATATACTATGGAGTTATCGGATTGTCAACATTTTTTTCGCTTTTTATAAAAAATTTTTACCATAGTTTTACAGTCATACTGATCAAGCCATTTTCTGCAAAGATTTCTACCAGATTATCATCTGCGATAATATCCAACTGTGCGCTGTCCGGCAGCAATCTTGGTGCCCCGCAAAGCAGTGCCGCCTCTGTTTCCCCGTGATGTGTCCGTTTCGTTATGACATTTGTGTCATTTATAATCATTTCTATCTTAGCACCTGCTGGCGTTTCCCATTTTAACTGATATTCCTTATCATAGCAAATATGCATACGCCAGATTCCATCTCTTTGTGGAGCTTCTACTAAAGGAAAAGCTTCTGTACCGATCGGCTGCTTCGTATTCTTGAAAGTAACAGCCGCATAGTTATCTGTTCCATGATCGAGTATTTGTGCCTTTTGCTCTGCATGGTAGGTATTGCCATCGAAATTCCCTGCATAATACTGCATTACATGAGTTTCCTTATGACTATCCTCCGGCACGATCATGCTGATCGACAATATCCACTTCTGACCTTGTTCTGTCTCAATGCAGAAGCAGTCAGGACATTCACATATCCCTGCCAGTCCATTATCCGATGCATGATTGGTATAGATTGCTATCAATGGTGGATTGTCCTTACTTCCAAAGCCTGATCTATTCTCTACATCCAGTACGCAGGAGCCTGAGAAAATATAACCCAGTTCATCCGGATAGAGCGCTATTTCCTTATGTTCCCAATGCAGCAGATCTGTGGATACTGCATGTCCCCACTGCATGGGGCGGCACACTATTCAAGCACTGATTCATATAAGCGTTTCCTGGATACATCCGGTGTTTCATTTAACGCATAGGAAAATTCATCTGTCAAAAGACGTTCTATTTGATTTTTATAATTAGCATCCAATTGTCCAAATTTCTTACCGTCCCTCTTTGTCCTTTGTTCCTTCTGACATATTTCTTTAAACAATTTCAGATGCTGGAGCATATCATATCCTTCCAGCAGACTCCGATAGTGCTCCGTTAACTGAACTGTTTTTTTAGAAAAAAATGGTTCAATCTGCATCGTTTGCAGTTTATCGAGATATCCGTAAGCCTCTTCTTCTGTAATCACATCACGCATAAATGTATCCGTATCAATGGGAGCATAGATTTTGGTATGATTCGTTGTATTAAGCGGCTGCAGTGTGTAATATTCCTTTTCTCTATCCGATGTGAACCCAAGTTTTCCAATTGCTTCTACTTTACAGATGCCAATGTTTCGATACATGATGCATTGTCCAATTTGATACATACTTATCTCCTTTCATCGATTAAAGATATTTTATCATGGAAATGCACAATTTTTCAAAGGCACTATTATACAAATTCAGCAACTTATACAAAGTGCAAAATGTCCACTGCAAACTTTAAATTTAGTAATATTTTACAATCCGGCAGTCCTCTGAAATGTATATATTTCTGTACCTGTGTACAACCATCGTATGAAAAATCTCAACGACCTCCGGGTACCGTTGTTATCGTATTCGTTAAATGATATGATATTTATCGCAGTACCATCAACGGCAAACATTTGCCTGTATTGATGGGATATATTCAGAAACTTCCATTAAAAAGGAGATTACACAATGAAAACTGTTGTACTTTTATACGATAGCAGTTGTATTTATGAAACTGTCATATTGAATTATTTTCTTAAGGTAACCGGCAAGGATGTTGTGTTCACATCACTGGATGGCAAATCAGTAACAGCTATGGAAGGCTATTCAATCTGCCGGTATCTGCGCCGGCGTTGATGTATTAGAGCATGCAGGTCTTCTGGACGGAATCGACTCCACTCATTCTACAGATCTGGATGTGGCAGTCTGTAACAATATCATAACTGCCCGAGCCAATGGATATGTGGATTTTGCAATTGAAACTGCAAAGAAGCTGAATCTATTCGAAGATGAAGCCGATCTACAGGAAACCATCGCCTTTTGGAAAGAATTTCAAAGAGTGGAATAATCCATTCTATTTTCTACCCAAAGGCACACACTGAACAGCACTTCAATGATAAGCATGAGAATTGCTACTGCAACTGTCGGGTAATTACAGCCAACATACAGTACCAGTCTGGAAACCAGAACAGAGAATATCTGATTCACTGCAAATAGTATACCTAACTGCGTCAGTGGATTCTCCCTGTTCTGAAAATCAGCTCCAATTAATCTGGAAATCAGACAAGCCAGCGGAACCAGAGGAATAGAACAACAGAATGTAAGCATATTCTTAGTCAAAATCGGCAATGTGGACAAATGAATACATAAAATTAAAATCCATACAAATACTGATGCCAAAATAAATGAAATACCTTTTTTCGACTTTTGTGCACTGTCTTTTCTAAGCTCCTGTAACGCTGACAATAAATTTTCTCTATTTTCCATTTTCCATACTCCTTTTATTCTGATATGCCTGTAATGATTTCGTATAAATTTCACCCTGTCTTTTGCCATAAAGCTGATATAGCATAATGCAGCCAAAATACAACGCCAGAACGATTCCGACAAATATCCCCCACCCAATCATGGTGTCAAAACTTCTAAAATACCCAAGCCAATAGAAACAGATACCTTCATACAGACTTATGACAATCATAAATCCGGTCAGCCTTTTGATAAAATTCCATCTTTGGATAAACAGGCGTGTGAAAAAGGCATTAAACAGGAACACTCCGCCAAAACTCAATAAAATAAGCTCTATTAACTGATCTGTAAAAATGGCTGTTACATGCCTGATCTTATTATAGCCTGTCAGCAGGATAAGAAGCCAGGTTGTGCAAAAGGCTGTGCCATTTCTTAACCATACCAGAAACTTCTGAAATTCTTTTTTCTTTTTATACATAATCGTCTCCTACATGGAAAGCATGCTGCGAAGGTTCTTTACATACTTTCTTGAAATACTAAGTTGCTCGTTATTACACATGGTTGCCAGAATCGTCCGATTCAGCTCCGGCTTCAGGGATCGGATCTTATTGATATTAACGATCTGTGATTTCGATATTCTGATGAAATCTTTCTCTGACAGAATGTCCTCCAACTCATATAAACGCTGCTTCACTTCCATCACATCACCTTCTGTATATAAAAAGGTACAATTGTCCACAGATTCAAAATACAATACATCCGATGCATTGATAAAATAAGATTCATTATCTTTTCGTGCTGACAACTTATTATCAAACAGTTCGATATGAGCCTTTAACCTCATAATTTCATCATCAACCCTGGGGCATTTGATCATGATCTGCGTACTGTTTTCTTTGTGTTCTACAATCTGAATATTCATTTTGTTCCCTCCGGATTTTATTATACACAGATGCCACAGGTTACTCAATCTTTCTAAGATAAGAGGTACAAAATCAATATCTAAGAGGGCAAAATCAAATAATACTGTACTATTTCACTTTAAGTTTCTCATAAATTTTCTTTGTTTTTTCTCTTAGGTATCACTGTGAACCTCATGCACAGGCTTTTCTCCACATCTACACTATAGAATAAAAAAACAACCTTGCGAGTCTGGTAAGTATTCCAAACTGTCAAGGTCGTTCTCTTATACATATTCGTTTCATATTTTGTCACAATTTATGTACTGTTCCCACAAAAAGCATCTAACTTTCCTATGAAATAATCAAAACTTTGCGAAACATTTCTTCTAATATCCAACAGCGCACCAATATTTCTTGCACATTCACATTTAAACATTCCAATTTCATAATATGATGAAGAACCTCTTTTAAGAGATGACAAACCACCCGTATAAACAATATCCGCCAAATATTCCCATGTTCCAATAACA
>CAYRAW010000272.1:0-4118 GCA_964422225.1 uncultured Roseburia sp. | reverse complement strand
AAAGAACAGAAGCGATTAGTAGAAGAACAGTTTGCGATTGATTATAATTGCGCAATAGAAGATTTTCAGAATAAAAAAACACTGGTAACTGTCAGAAAGGAGAAGGAAGGCGCACGTAAATTTAAAGAAGAGAGCTTTCTTTCTATTCTTTCTTATAATGGAAAACTTGTTATCAATGCAGCCGTAGAGCTTATTCCATGGTGCGAAGAAGTACTAAAGGAACGCCTTAGTGCTGAGTGGTGCTTTGAGGCAGACAGCCTGATCAGTAAGGTTCCATATGCAGGAACTGCGTTGTCACATAATGCTTCTCAGAATATTTCACTGAGGGCAGGGCTGGTTCCTTCTTTCTGCGAGTTGCGCAGCGTGAAAATTGATTAGTGTTTAAGATTCTGCAATTCCTGACACAAATATGTGGTGTTCTGGCGAGAAAAGTTCTGCTCATTTTGCTACAATAAGAACATAACAAACAGCGTATTTGCTGTAAAATGGAGGAAACTGCAATGATTCAAGATCACAGGACATGGATCGCCGATAATGGCGATGGTACTTATACCAACCCAATTTTATACACAGATTATTCAGACCCGGACGCATGCAGAGTGGGAGATGATTATTTTATGGTAGCATCCAGTTTCTGTAATGCACCGGGGCTTCCTATACTTCATTCTAAGGATCTGGTGAATTGGAAGGTTATCAGTTATGCGCTGGAGACGATACCGGGTAGTCAGTTTGATGTACCTCTTCATGGAAAAGGTGTATGGGCGCCTGCAATTCGATACCATGAGGGCGAATTTATCATCTTTTTTCCCATGCCTGATGAAGGAATCTATGTAGTCAAAACGAAAGATCCCTGGGGGAAATGGGACGAGCCTACGTGTCTCTACGAAGGAAAAGGCTGGATCGATCCTTGTCCTTTCTGGGATGAGGATGGCAGGGCGTATATGGTTTCTGCATTCGCCAAGAGCAGAATTGGATTCAAGAGTATTCTCAACCTGTGCGAGATCACACCAGACTGCTTACATATGATAGATGAAGGAAAACATATTTTTGATGGAAATGTCGAGGATCAGGAGACAATAGAAGGCCCAAAGATGTATAAGAGAAATGGCTATTATTACATCTTTGCTCCGGCAGGCGGTGTGAAGCAGGGCTGGCAGACAGTTCTGCGCAGCAAGAATATATGGGGACCTTATGAATACCGAAATGTTCTGATGCAGAAAGACACAGAGGTAAACGGACCTCATCAGGGAGCCTGGGTAGATACACAGACAGGCGAGGACTGGTTCCTGCACTTTCAGGATGTATATGCAGCAGGCAGGATCGTACATCTACAGCCTATGCGTTGGGAGGATGACTGGCCTATCATTGGGGAAGCTGCACCTGGGGAGGAGAGTGGTAAGCCTGTTGCTACGTGGCGCAAACCTGATGTAGGAGCTGCTTATTCCATTACAAGTCCTGATGCAGAGGATGATTTTGATAAAGATGGATTGGGGTTACAATGGCAATGGAATGCCAATCCAAAGGATGGATGGTATGTACTGGATACGGAGAATCACAAATTGATCTTAAAGGCAGTACATCGTCATGCAGATACGATTACGAATGAACCTAATCTTTTGTTACAGAAGTGGTGCATGCCTGAATTCTGTGCAGAAACGAAACTGGATCTGGAAGCAATGAAGTCTGGAGATATGGCTGGACTGGTAAGTCTGGGAGTTACCTATGGTGCAGTTGTCATAGTAAAAGAAAGTGACAGTTATGTCATAAAATTAATTCATGGTGAACAGCATTTTGATAAGGAAAATGCATCAGCTGAAGATATCATCACAGAAGTGAAAAGAATACCACTGACTGTAAAAGAGATTTACTTCAACAATACAGTGAAGAAGATTCCATCTACTGAATATAATCAGGATGGACCTTATACATTCCCTGTTCCGGCGGAAACGATCAGTCTTGGTTACAGTCTTGATGGCAGAAATTTTGAAGATATTTATTCCTATCCTTCCCAGGCTGGCAGATGGGTAGGCGTAAAGAATGGCTTGTTCTGCTGCCATGAGGGGAGTGGAGAAGCAGGAGAAGTGAGTGTTTCCTATTTTCACTTTGTATAATTACAACCTCTCACAGGTAAATACGCAGATGGCATTGTATATGGATAATGACTATGCTAAAATGGTAACTATTCAGAGCTGTGAAACAGCGATTTTGCGCATGCGGTTCTGAATAGTGAAATACATAAAAGAAGGAAGTATAATCCATGATACAGGACATTCACGGAATTTATCATAATGAATATCAGAATCTTACCCCAGAACAGGATGATTATATTATGTTCGCACAGGGACGTAGTGTTCTGATGAGCAGGGACAGTGAACAGACAATTCGATATATCACATATGGAGAGCTAAGGGAGGCATCAGGTGGAGATATTTCCACTGATGCCTGTCGTTATTTATTCAGTATAGAAAATCAGGGCATAACAGAAAGGTATTTTCTGGGTAATCCACAGATGCTGGCATCACAGCTTATGGAAAAGTACGAATTTCGGCAACAAAATGTTTTCCGTACCATGAAACCGGAAGATAAAGCGTTTGCCGGAATCACGGCGTGTCAACTGGCAAACTGGTATGAAAGTACACAGTTCTGCGGCAAGTGTGGAACCAGACTGGAACATGATAAGGTAGAACGCATGATGAAATGCCCCAAGTGTGGTGCGATGCATTACCCTAAGATATCTCCGGCGGTGATCGTTGCAGTTACAAACGGAGATAAGATACTGATGACGAAATATGCAGGCAGGGATTATAAGAAATATGCACTGATCGCCGGATTTACGGAGATAGGTGAAACGATAGAAGATACTGTACGCAGAGAAGTTATGGAAGAAGTCGGGATTCATGTGAAGAATATCCGATATTATAAGAGTCAGCCATGGTCTTTTACAGATACGATCCTGATGGGATTTTACTGTGAACTGGATGGAGAAGATGTGATTACCATGGACGCACATGAACTGTCTGTTGCAGAATGGATCCGGCGTGAGAACATTCCAACAGAATATGATGGGATCAGCCTGACCAATGAAATGATCACACGATTTAAGGAGGGAGCGGATTATGAACAGCTTTGACAAAAGAATTGCCAGGATCAAAGCATCCATGGGGGAAGAAAAAGCCGAACTGGTTTTGAAAAATGCTACATACCTGAATGTTTTTGCCAATGAATTCCTGCGAGGAGATATTGCGATTTCAAAGGGATTTTTCATAGGAATCGGCAATTATGAAGGCGATGAAGAAATAGACATGGCAGGTAAGACAATTGTGCCAGGGTTCATTGATGGGCATTTGCACCTGGAGAGTTCCATCGTATCACCCAGACAGTATGCGGCAGCAGTATTACCGCATGGAACAACGGCGATCGTTGCTGATCCGCATGAGATCGGTAATGTATTGGGAGAAACAGGGATTGACTATATACTGGATGCCACGAAGAAATTGCCTCTTGATGTGTATATCATGATGTCATCCTGTGTGCCCGCTACACCCTTTGATGAGTCAGGTGCGACGATCGATCATAAAATGATCGCAAAATATCTGAAAAATGAAAGAGTACTTGGATTGGCAGAATTGATGAACTTTCCGGGGGTTATCCATACGGATCATGAGGTCATGAAGAAAATCCAGGTTACAATGAAAGAAGGCAAGATGATAGATGGACATGCACCCGGACTGACAGGTAAGGCACTGAATGCTTATGTTACAGCAGGTATTGGTTCAGATCATGAGTGTACCACCGCAGAAGAAGCTCTTGCCAAATTAAGACTTGGTCAGTGGATCATGATAAGAGAGGGAACAGCAGGTAAGAATCTTGCAAACCTGCTGCCGCTTCTGGATGCACCTTATTATTCCAGATGCCTGCTGGTAACTGATGACAGACATCCGGGTGAACTGGCAAGAGATGGACATATCGATTATATTATCCGCAAGGCGATCAAACTGGGTGCCAATCCGGCATATGCTTATCGGGCAGCTTCCTACAATGCCGCTGTGTATTTCAATCTGGGCTCGAGAGGTGCTGTCTGCCCTGGATATCAGGCTGATTTTGTTGTACTTGATGAT
>CAYRAW010000271.1:0-4127 GCA_964422225.1 uncultured Roseburia sp. | reverse complement strand
GAGGAATCAAGTTCCAGATTCAGTGTTTTGACAGATTGCGCATTTTCTTCCAAAGATAACGACAGAATTCCTTTGGCATGACCCCGGACTTTGCAGGAAATATAAGAAACTTCATGGTCAAAATCAAAGTATTTATACCCAAATGTGACAGAATCATTGATTCCATGGAGATACTGGATGGGATTTTCAATTGATTCCATATTCTGATATTCATTTCCTGAACAGAGAGGATGCGTGGAGTAGATATCATCTACATCCTGTGTCATATAGGCAGACATGCTGTCTCTGTCACATTCTCCCGGATAGAAAAGGTAACAGGCAATGTAAGCCGGGTAAGTTCCTGTTCCACGCAGAGGAGCATTATTTAACCCACAACTGGTAGCCTCTGCCTGTGCGATCAAGCCTTTTTCATCAAAGAAGATAGGCTCAGCAACACCCTGACGTTGATAGGAACTACGATTAGTATGCCGGTGATCGAAGATATAATATTGACCGTTGATACAGGCAATGCCTCCATGAATGTTACCAATGGGGTAGGCAGGATGTTCTGCATCATATCCATGAATGCCCACATCGGAGGTAGAATGAATACGGCCACCAAAATGCGGGTCATGGAGAGGGTCGGTGCTGTAGTAGTAGTAAAGACCGGTAGCCCTTGCAGAATATACAAAATAGTAAAGTCCATTTATTTTTCGCATGGAAGGAGCTTCGAAATAAGCAGCGCCTTCTTCTTTATGCCATTCTTTAGGGATAAAAAGAACAGGTCCCTGTTTCACTGTAAGCATATCAGATTCCAGTTCATAAGCATGGCAGCCTACATAGAGTCTGCCTTTGTTATCTTCGGATGCTTTAGGTGCATATCCGGAATATAAATAAATGCGACCATCATCATCTACAAGTACACTGGGGTCAAATTGATAATAATCTCCACTGCAATATCCAATGGGCAGAGCCTGACCGGGAGAATGTACGTCTCCCAGATAGGTGAAATGCCCCGCAGGTGTATCGCATACGGCAACAGAAATGACAGAAGAACCGCTCATGGAATAATATAGATAATATCTGCCATCATTTCCCAATACAACATCTGGGGCATACAGACAGGTTCTTTCGTGAATTTCATCACAGGGATGGTCTTCTCGGGTATAAATTGTACCTTCATAACGCCAGTCGGATAGGTCTGTGACAGGAGTAGACCAGCATACATAGTCATTATCACAGTATTGGGTACTGCCGAATTTGTCATGGCTTCCATAAATATAAAGACGATTCCCGAAAATACGGGGTTCTCCATCCGGTATGTATTCATAACTTGGGAGATACGGGTTGAATACTTGATTTTTCATGATTTATTATCCTCCATTCACTTGGTGTACAGCCATATTGTTCTTTAAAACAGCGAAGAAAATTACGTGTACTGCTGAAACCTACGTCATATGCAATATCGGTTACATTGCGTTTCGTACTTTTAAGTAGATCACATGCCAGATTTAAACGCTGATGTGTGACATAATTTGGAAAAGACATTTTTAATTCCCTGGCAAAAATGCGGGAGAGATGGTAAGTGCTTATTCCCAGTTCTTTTGCCATTGATTTGGCAGACAGATCAAAACGGATATTATCATTGATATAAAGTAGAATTTTCTCCGTTGTACTCTGCTCTGTATGCTGCTTCTTGTCAGTGAAAGTCAGTGAAGAGAAGATATCTCCTAATAGTACTGTTGTCATTCCCTTACTGATAGAGTATGGTACATTCTTTTCATGGGCACTTAAGAATAAGAGATCCAGAATACTTTGACCATAGTGAGTCAGCATTGACTTATGAAAGAAGGGTTCTGGCATTTCCCAATAATTG
The DNA here is from genome assembly GCA_964422225.1 of uncultured Roseburia sp. Lineage (GTDB taxonomy): Bacteria > Bacillota > Clostridia > Lachnospirales > Lachnospiraceae > COE1. Next base: position 2,272 of record CAYRAW010000271.1, on the reverse strand, counting down.
ATCTGGTCAAAAAAGTCATCCACATATTCCATATCAATGATGATAAGCATAAGCTGCACATCCTGTGTTGACTGGTAAGAATGGATCTGATTAGGAAATACCAGTCCGCAGCATCCGGCAGTCATAGTATGGGTAGCGCCATTAATTGACATTTCCATAGTTCCATCAGCAACATAGGCAAACTCCACATGCTTATGTAGATGTTTAGGATAATTGGGATGCAGCCAGATATGACATGAATAGTGTTTATCTCTGTTTTCATAGAAAGGCTTAGGAATCATAAGCAATCCTTCTTTCTGAAATATAAATATCTTAAATATGATGCATCATAGCATATTTTGGCACATAAAATCAACTGTAGGGCAATTTATTGCGCCTTAAAAGACAATTTCTGTCATGCATAAAAGAATGACTTTAGATAAAATGCAATCATCAGGTGAGCCAATCAGACTCATACTATTCAGGAGGTTACAACATGAAAAGAAAGGGAATAGCAATTGCACTATCCATGTCAATGATTGCAGGTATGTGTGGCTGTGGGAATTCGGGGGAAACAGCAGCTAATACAGAGGCAACAGAGAAGGCAACAGAACAAAGTACTCAGGTACAGGAAACAACATCAGAGGAAGAAACGTATAAGTTAGATTCCATTACCATGGTAGTAGATGGTACGTTTAATGCATCTCTGGATGCTGGACAGGCTGATTTTATCAAACAGTGGGAAGATCAGGTAGGAATAAAACTGAAAATCAATCAGTTAGATCATTCAGGATATACAGATGGTGTAGGCAGATTATTTGCGGCAGGTGATTATCCGGATGTCATTCTTTTGAATGCCAGCATGTATGCAGAATATGCCAAGACAGGGCTTTTATGGGATATGACACAGGCTTATGATAATGCTGATTTTCAGAGCAGAATTACATTACCGGAAGTGAATATGAATACCCGTATCGATGGTAAACAGTATGGAATTGCCACAGGACTTGGCGGAGGCTGCATTACCTATGTGAAGAAGGCATGGCTTGATGCGGTTGGCATGAATGCAGATGACATTACAGATTGGGATTCTTATTATGCTATGCTGACGGCATTTGCAACACAGGACCCTGATGGAAATGGCAAGAATGATACATACGGTGTTGCTGCACCAGGCTTCTTCTCAACAGAAGCACCATATGTAAATTATCTGCCTCAGTTCTGGCAGGACGCATATCCGGCATTTTTGCAGGATGAAAATGGTGTATGGTATGATGGATTTGATACTGATGCAACCAAGGCGGCACTTGCAAGACTGCAAAAGGCATACGCGGATAATGTAATCGATCCGGAGACATTGACGATTCAGACGAAATCACTTCGTGAAAAATGGTGGTCTATGGATCAGGCAGGTTCTTTTGGAGCATTCACTTACTGGGCAGGCTATTGGAATGATAATTTAGTCAATACAATGGAAAAGAATGGAATAGATTCTGAACTTGTCAGACTCAAACCCATTGCAGAGATGGATGGTTATATGAACAGAGAATCACCGGTATATTGCATTATAGATGATGGCGACGGTGATGACAGAAGAGAACAGGCGATTTTTGATGCATTCTTTGAAACAATGTTTGATGGTGATAAAGTACAGATGTTGTGGGTATATGGTGCGGAAGGTGTGCATTGGTCAACTCATGCAGAGTCCTTTACGACAGGTGAGGGAGACTCCCTGAAAGAATATAACTATGATGAAGGCGAGTTCCATTTGAGACTCAACCCGGCTGACCCAAGTGCGGTATGGAAGAAAAATGCAATAGATCCTTCTTCCATGATCGCATCTTTGACGAATGGATATGAAACGGCTACAGATTTAACGAAGGAATGTAATGCCTTTTTCTCAGAATATTGTGTGGATTGTCCAAAGTCTGCTTCCGCAGAGTCACTGAGCAATTATAACGGAACATTAACTGATCTCAAGAATCAGGTTGTTGCAGAAGTTGTTGTAAATGGTGGAGATATTGACACATGGATGGCACAGTATGAGGAACAGTCTGCGGATATGGTGGCTGAGATCCTGGCTGAATTAAATCAACAATAACATTTCCCTAATATAGAGAGGCTGTTGCTTTTACGAATACAATCGTGAGGCAACAGCTTCATTTTGTTATCAGGATGCATGTTTTGAAGAATGATATAATTGTAACGTATTTGTATGCAAGGTGTTTGATAAGGATATGCTTATATGATACACTATAAATAAGTATGAAAAAACGAATGATCACAATACAGA
>CAYRAW010000270.1:0-4131 GCA_964422225.1 uncultured Roseburia sp. | reverse complement strand
GATCCGAAAAAGATATGGCAAAAAGAAACCTACCAATAGGAATTGAATTCTATAAAAAAGTAATTGATGAAGCGTATTTTTATGTGGATAAGACTCTTATTATAAAGGAATTACTGGACAGACAGAGTTATGTCAACCTGTTTACCAGACCCAGAAGATTTGGAAAAACGTTAGCACTTGATATGCTAAAGACTTTTTTCGAAAATGAAATAGACGAAAAGGGAAATACGATTGATAATAGCAGATATTTTGCAGATAAGAAAATCATGGACGCAGGTAATCAGTATATACAACATATGGGTAGATATCCTGTTATTTATCTTTCTTTCAAGTCATCAAAGCAGGCAGATTGGGACACGACATTCTGGATGATAAAGAAGCAGATAGCTGAGGAATATATCAGACATCAGTATGTTTTACAGACAGATGATCTCTTAGAAGTGGAAAAGAATCTGTATCGAAGCATAATGTCATTAGCAGATGATAACAAGATATATGTGGATGCCATTTCTTTTCTATCAAAATGTCTGGAGCGATACCATCATCAGAAAGTAGTCATACTGATAGATGAATACGATGTACCTCTGGAAAATGCATACTTTGCAGGGTTCTATGATGAGATGACTGTATTTATACGTTCCCTTATGGAATCCGCATTGAAGACGAATGAAAGTTTGAAACTTGCTGTAATCACAGGGTGTCTTAGAATCAGCAAGGAAAGTATTTTTACCGGTTTGAATAATCTGAATGTGATTTCCGTGATCAGTGACAGCTTTGCAGAGTATTTTGGCTTTACGGAAAGTGAAGTCGCAGACATGCTGGAATATTATGAGTTGGAAGACAAGGCAGAAGATATTAAAAAGTGGTATGATGGATATCTGTTTGGTCAGACTCATGTATACAATCCCTGGAGTGTAATCAGTTATCTAAACGGTGTGATCGCAGACAGGATAACGTATCCAAGAGCTTATTGGGCGAACACTTCTTCTAACAGCATCATTAAAGAAATGATAGAGAAAGCAGATGACACCACCAGAGCAGAGCTGGAAGATATCATGTCCGGCAAGACCATAGCAAAGCCGATTCATGAGGATATTACCTACGAAGATATTTACAATTCACAGGATAATCTGTGGAATTTCCTGTTCTTTACCGGATATCTGAAAGCAGTAGATACGCATTTGGTCGGGGCAAGGGTGTATATGACTATGGCGATTCCAAATATGGAGGTTCGTTATATCTACGAAAATACCATTATGGAATGGTTCAGAAGAAGAGTCATGAAACTTGACCTGACACCATTGCATCAGGCGTTACTTGATGGAAAAGCCAAAACTCTGGAAGAACTTATCAAAGGCTACTTGAAAGCAAGTATCAGCTATTATGATGAAAACGAATCCTTTTATTATGGATTTATACTTGGACTTATGAGTTCTCTGGAACAGTATCGTATTCTCTCTAATCGAGAAACAGGAAACGGAAGGGCAGATATATTGCTAAAGCCTTATGATGAGCAGAATACAGCAGTAATCATAGAACTGAAATATGCCAAAGAATTCAAAGGACTGGAAGATGGATGCAGTAAAGCATTACAGCAGATAGAAACAATGCACTATACGGATGAACTTGAGGAGGACGGATACCAGAGCATATTGCTATATGGAATCTGCTTCTATAAGAAGAACTGTAAGGTCGCATGTATAGAATATAAGAACTAAATTATAAAAATATATAAAATGAAAATCCCAATATAAAGTATGTAATTGCCAGTGAGGTGAAAATACTTTATGTTGGGATTTTTTATTAAGGTAAGGGGATAAATTGGGATGAGAGTAACAGCAGTAGTAGTAACTTATAATAGACTAAAATTATTAAAAGAATGTATAGAGGCATTACTGGCGCAGACTTATTCAGAAATGGATATTTTAGTTGTTAATAATAATAGTACAGATGGAACGCAAGAATATTTAGATGAATTAACCGAAAAAATAAAAAGGTAAAAAATCTTTCATTGCCAGAAAACATAGGTGGTTCAGGAGGATTTTATGAAGGCATAAAATATGCGATAAGGAATAATCCAGATTGGTTATGGCTCATGGATGATGATACTATTCCTGAAAGGGATGCATGCAGGGAATTGTGTAATGCAGTTACTGTAATAGATGACAAAATAGGTTTTCTTTCAAGTAATGTATATGGAATGCAACATGAGTGCATGAATACACCAAGAATGAAATTTCAGCAAAAGGGTGAAAATGGATATGCAGATTGGAATATGCATTTAGATAAGAGTTTAGTAAAGGTGAATAGTGCAACATTTTGTGCCTGCTTTGTAAGTACAGATGCGGTAAGAACTGTGGGTTTGCCTATTAAGGAATATTTTATTTGGGGAGATGATACTCTTAACTTCCTGCAAAATTAACTCTCGTTCAGCCTTTACGTTTCTTCCTCGCCTTTGTTTTTGAGGAAGACGAGAATCTCATCGTAAGTTCTGTCGCTTGCTTCAACAGCCTTCAGAAATTCCTTACTCCGCAGCTCGTTGCGCTTTTGCTGAAGCCGGTCAAGTTCAGCCAGGGCGGCATCATATTTGTCCTTGATCTGGAAGACGACTTTCTTCTGTTGTTCGATCTTTTCCATCTCCCTGACTGCAGCGGCGACATTCATGTAGTTCTGCTTTTTCCGCCTTTCAGGATCTGCTCCTTTAACAGTGTATGCATCCTGTTCCGTATGATCAATGCTACGAATTCAATGAAGATCTTCGCATGCATGGACTCGTCAGAATAAACACGGAAGCTTTTGTTTCCAAGGTAAGACTTATCCCCACGGAACAGCTTTTCGGAGGTATCCCTGCCTTTGTATTTTGCAAGTGCGGTCTCTGCATCCATCTTTTCTGAGGTGATGATTACGAAGTACCCGCAGAACTTTATCTCTTCGTTGATGACATCGTATTTCTCTCGGGCACAGGAGAAACGCTCGTTTTCTTTGCCCTCATTGATGTACAGAAGCTCAAAGTATTTTTTTATGCCTTTGCCCGGGTTACGGTATGGCTTGCCTTCAAGTTTGGCCAAAGCCTCAGCCATTTGGTCTATTTTGGCTTCGAGATTTTCATGCTCAGAACTGCGCTTGTGTTCGTCATAAAATATATGGAAATAACGTTCCTTCTTGTCTGAAGGATACAGTTTTCTTTTTACGGTCGTACCGCTGACCTTCCAGTGCCGGATGCTGTTCTCACGTTTTTCCTCGAAGGTGCCTTTCGCTTCGAGGACAAGCTCCTTTACGAGGTCTTTCATGCCTTTCATCATAATGCTGAACTCATAACCACATTTGTCCATGTAGTGGATGTTAGCCTCGCTGAAATAGCCGCGGTCGGGAATGAATCCTATGTCCTCATAACCATAGCCCTTTGCCTTCTCCAGCATGATCTGGAGCTGCGAGACATCCACAATACTCCCTGGATAATCCTCATAAAAGAGGGGAACCGCATTATCGCAGCCAAACGCTATCGAATAATTGACCAGCGGTGCGCCTACATTCTCTTTGGGATGTCTGAATTCAACAAAACCAATGTCGCCTGCTTCGCAGTTCTTGTTAGTGGAGTCATACGAAATGTAGATTCACTCATTGCGGTTGTGCTTTGCAGTCCATTCGTCCTGAAAGGCGAAGCACTGATCCCGGGTTATGCTGTTTATGAACTCCGATACCTTTGTGTCGCTGTAAATCCTCATTCCGTCTGTAAAAAGAGGATGGCAGTAGGCGTAATCGGGATAGTACTGACCTGCATTGTTCTCGAAAACAATTGTATAGGCTGCAATGTCAAGGAACAGCCCGCCATCCCTGCCAATGATCCTGTCGATCATCTCGTCAAGATGGTACTCAGCGATGATCTTTCGGATAATCAGGAATGTCCCAATCCTCAAGCATCCGCTCCAGCACGATTCGTCCTTCGTTTCTGGCAGCTCTATGTTTGGGAAGAACTTGAGAAAGTTGGTGTTCGGAAACATCATGTCAGGGTCATCCTCAGGACATTTCCCAATGGATGTGCAGGACGGCTTCGTATATTTCTTCGATGGATCGTATATCCTGTTGTAAGTGTAGTAAACGTAAGTAACTCCCTTGATGGTCTTGCGTGAT
>CAYRAW010000269.1:0-4146 GCA_964422225.1 uncultured Roseburia sp. | reverse complement strand
GATTAGGGTGTCAAAAGCCCCTATTATAATATATTAATTTTTTGTACCTTGAAAATTTAACATGATTTTTTTTGGAATGGCTTTCAAAACTGCTTATTGAAATTATCATTTGTCTTATTGCTTTATGCACTTCTCTTTTTTGAGGTGCACTTTTCAAGGCTATTGTTATAATTTAATAGCTTTTGAAAATTCAGAGCTGCAACTTTGAATCCAAAATATAACCGGGTTTGTTTTTTCCCGTGCGTGGGAATTGTATCCACATGGTATTTTCTTCTCATTAGTGAAGGAATTGCTTCTACACCATTCCGGAAGTGCGAGAATTTCTTAAATTCTCTTGTTTCCATATACCTTAATTGTCTGGCACGGCTTACCGTTTTGAAGGATACTTCCTTAAATGCATAATACTTTGTAAATCTTGGTTTACATTGTTTCTGATAAGGACAGTTTTCACATTCACACTTTTGGAAGTGTGCGATGCTCCGCTCATTCCGTTCGTCATAATGCGTATAAGTTGGTTTGATATGATTAATGCATTCCACCAGGGATTTTTTGTCTTCACTAAACTGAAACTCTGCAAATATACCATCCGGTTTTCTTCCTGTGAAGTTGGTTGTAATCAACTGTATTTGATGGTCGGATGCAATCTGGCTGTTTTCTTCCCCACAGTAGCCGCCATCAGCAACCATTACAGAGCCATTCTTATCCATTGGCTGGTTAAGCAGATAATCTTTCAGAAACTGGCTGTCACTATAGGTATTTTGCTCATATGCATAATCCGTTATTACACTGCAGTTTTCACCAACAGTTTCAACTACATTTCCAACATAACCGAGGTGTTTTTCCCCCGCTTTTGAGCGAAAAGTAGCTTCTGGGTCGGATGGGTTTAATAATACTTTGGAGGGGGCTTCAATTTCTGTTTTTTTACGAAGCCTGCGATGACCATCATCATCAAAAATGGTTTGTTCATTCAAAAGTCTGATAAGCAGTTGATATTCACTTGTGTCGTCAAAATCGCCATTACACATTTGGAGCAATTTTTCTGCATCCTGCATAACGGTTAAAGTTCTTCCAGTTACATCTAACTCACGCTGATGATAAATAAATGCATTATAATCATCCTTTTTAATATAATGCTTTTGTTCCTCAGGTATTTCAATATTTCGCAGGTTCATAATCTTTGCCAGATTTGAGACACAGGTATAAAAAAGTTCCAGCAAAGACAGATTTCGGATATGGGCTGCAATCATTAAGCTGTCCATCCGCTGCATGCTTGGAGATAACTGCATAAATTCTGAAATTTCTTTTGCAAGCCCGACTACACACTGATGAATAAGGTCTATGCCTGTTTCCGTTTCATAAGCAAGACATCTTGCACGGAAGCGGCTCAATGAACGGTCACTTAAGGGCTGTTCTTTAAAGCTGGTCGTGTGGAGCGCATATTGATATCTGATATCAAACATAAGGGCCTGAACCAGTTCATCGTCTGTATCTCCAAGTACTTCTTTCAGAATGAGTGCACCAACAATGACATTAACCGGAGTATTGGGTCTGGAGTAATTAGAACTATATAAAGGCGCAAAAATCTCTTCATTAATTCTGGGGAAAATGTTTTCAGCAAAGTCTTTGGCCCAGGATTTTTCAAGAAAAGAACGTTCTCTTTCCGTAAGATTAAATGTGCTGTCCATTAGTTGCAGCTGTTGAGTTTCATTTTTTACAAAAGCCATAGCAATCACCTCAAATATTGATACTTTAATTATATCAAAAATAAGTTATCATTCTATATCATGTTAAGTTTTCAAGGTACAAATATAATATATGATGTTAAAGGTCAATGACCTTTTGACACCCTAATCGACATAGACAATTGCGAAACAAGTTCGCAATCTTGATTGAAAACAAGGATAGAATCCTGCAATGCAGGATTCTTGAAACGGAAAGTGACGGTCATTCATTTTGGGCATGACAAAAAGGCTTTCTGGTTACTACAAAGCAGAAAGATTTATGAAATCTCAATTTTATGCAATCAAAGGCTTAAGACTTCGAATGTATTGATGTTGATGAATTTTATCAGCAAGGATCATAGCTTTTATCAAGGTTGTTTGCCTTTGCAAAAGCCTTTAACTGTTTGATAATACGGTTTGTGTATTTTGGATTATTTTCAGTTACCCAGGTGTGTACAGTTTTCCGGTAGAGCTGGCAGCAAAGGTAGCGGTACATACAGTTAATAGATTTCTGAGGCATAATCCAGATAGTTTTGACTTGGTGGAATGGGTGCTGTTTGATGCACATACTGAGGCAGTGTATGAAGCTGAGGTGGACAAGATATATGAGTAACAGATAACTTTTGAATTTGCCGGTTTGGAGGTTGAATATTGAAAATAGATGAGTATTTACAGCTTCTTTTTGAAGGTAAAATGTGTGAGGCTAAAGCTGTTAGGTTTTCTACTATTCCAGATAGATTAGTGAAATTTATATGGCTTGATGGCTTAGAATCTGATCATAAGAAATTTCTTTCATTAGGAAGAAATGAGATATGGTTTGCACAAAAAGATTATTTGAATGATCCATACGAATATAAGGGGATGCTGCTTGATAGAAATAAGCTACTTAATGCAGGATATAGCAATGATATCATAGATTATTATCAGCAATTATTCGATTTTAGTGATTATGGTATAACATGTCTGTCAGCTAATAGTATTGATTATTTACCAATGTGGGCTTATTATACAAATAACCATAAGGGATTTTGTGTCGAATACGAAGTAATCAAAAAGGATTGCATACATGAAGTATTATATGAGCCAGAAAGAATCAAAGTAGCGTCATTAATATTTCAATGTAGAGATGCTATCAAGAAAGCCATTATTTTAGGGCAAAGAGAAGAAGCAGAGTTCTATTCAACCTTATTTTTACAGAACTTATTTATCAAAGCAAAGTCGTGGGAACATGAGAAGGAATATCGCATAGTTTATCCTTTAGATAACGATATAGGAATGAATATACCAGTAAGCAACTTAGGACTTAGAACAAGTCGAATTGTTGCCGGTATAAATTGTTCTAAAAATGATATTGTTAGACTGAATGAGATTTCTAATGAGCTTGGATTAGGTAATGTTTACAAAAGTAGAGTACATTTTGAAAAATATACATTAGATTATATTAGGTGGCGTTGATTGGAAGTTGATGAGCATATGCAGGCTGATAGTATAAATTTGAAGGAAGGTGAGCAAGTGAAATTTTTTGACTATGATAAAAATATAAATAATGTTGAATACTATGAGATATTAGAGGATTTAATGGAGCGCTGGGAGCATGAAATTGTAGAATTCAAAGAGGCAAAAGGTGGATATGATACAGATAAAATTGGACGTTACTTTTCGGCAATTAGCAATGAAGCGAATCTTAGAAATCAGCAGTATGGCTGGCTTGTGTTTGGCGTAAGTGAAAAGGATAAGGTCAAACATGTTGTAGGAACTGCTTATAAGAAAGGTGATAAAAGTCTTCTTGAAAAATTCAAATATGAAATTGCAAGAGATACAACTAATGGTATGACATTCTACGATATTATTGAGTTGTTGCCAGTTGTAAATGGAAAAGAACTGCGTGTGTTGATGTTTAAGATACCCGCTGCAGCAACAGGTATCCCAACAGATTGGAAGACAAATTACTACGAAAGATCTGGAGAAAGTCTTGTACCTCTAATCAGCTATTAGCAGAGGCAATGGTAGCTTTTCATATGATTGATACGGCAACGCTTGGAATTAGACGGGCTTATAACATTCAGAAAGCAAAGTATTTTCCAATGCCAGATTATGATTTTTCGTCAGGAGTTCAAGTGGAAGTAACAGTTTATGGCAAGACCTTGGATGATAATTATATGCATATTTTGTATGATCATCCAGAATTAAATTTACAAGATGCATTTTTGCTTGATAGAGTCCAAAAAGGTGTTCAAATTGAGAAGAAGGATGCTGATAGGTTACGAGCATTAAAACTTGTAGAGGGAAGACTTGGAAGCCTATATTTGTCAGCATCAGTTGCAAAAAGTATTGAGGATCAAGCAGGTTATATTAAAAATAAAGGCTTGGATATCCGAGAGCTTTGTAAGAACGATGGGCAGTTTGCTTGCGTTCTGCATCATAG
>CAYRAW010000268.1:0-4147 GCA_964422225.1 uncultured Roseburia sp. | reverse complement strand
GTCCACAGCCCCTTCCATTCCGATAAAACTCTACATATCTTCAACGATCAAGGCCTTGAGTGTATCTCCGGAGTCCCGTTTCCAATTCAATAAATATATCGTATAATTACGATTCTGCTGTACTGCAAGTGCTGCTGTCAGGAGTACATTTCCCCCAAATCCCGGATATCTTGCTGTCATACTACGGCTGACTGTATAGATATAAAGTCCTGGCCAGATAGATTCAAAATCAGCTACTGCACGGTACCGCAAATTTGTAAAATTCACATACTGATTTCCAATCACAACAGATAATGCACCACTGTTATGTGCCAGATTCGCTGCACGGATACACGACATATTAGAACCTCTGTCGCATCCTGAATCCGCAATCATCTGAATATCCAACCCACTGTCTGTGTTGATCACAGCGATTGTCGCATATGCATTAGCAGTTACATCTATTGCCCTTTGTACATAGATATACCCATTCTCTCCCATTACAGTGATCACCTGTCTGCCATCGGATACTCTTTCATAGTCTGTCACCTCTGCAAAATTCAGGCTATTAGAAACCATATTTTCATTTACAAATATCACAAATGGATTATATCCTGTCGCAGCATTCAGGAAACGGATCCAGCCACTTCGTGAATTAGACGGATTACATAATCTGCATGGTTCATTTGGTCTTGGATGAGAAGAAATGATTGTTCCTATAATATTAGGAAGCATGTTATTCATATTGTTATTGCCGGTGTTATTCATATTACCCGGATATACAGGTCCTCCTTCTCCCGGATTCGGCAATGGAATTACTGGAACATTGTCCATATTATCCTGCATATTGCCATTTGTATTTCCAGGATACACAGGTCCTCCCTCCCCTGGATTCGGCAGTGGAGTCACTGGAACATTATCCTGTGCTGCTCCTGTTTCATATGATGTTGTTTTTTTATCCTGCACAATTGCTTCACATCTCTTTCCCTTTTTCATCTATTTATATCATATTCAAAAAGATGTGAATTGGTTCATTATTCCAGCACAACTACCTGACCAGATTGAAGAATCAATTGTCCATTCATGATCAAAACTCCGTCCATATTATTCAACAGTATATGAGTTTCAGGTTTCATTGTAAATTCGACCTGTTCAACTCCAAAGTTGGCAAGTATCTGCACTCTTTGTCCGGCAGTTTTACGTTCATATGCATAAACATGCTCCATGTCTTCATACAAAGGACTAAATTCTCCATATGTAAACACCTCTTTATATGCAGGAGACTTGCGAAGAGCAATCAGTCTGCGATAATACTGCAAAACAGAATCTTCCCTATGGAGTTGTTCTTCTACATTTATTGTACGATATTGTGGATTTACCTTAAGCCACGGCGTTCCTGATGTAAATCCGGCATTATCGGCATTTGCCCACTGCATCGGAGTTCTGGCATTATCTCTGCTAAAATGATAACAGTATTCCAATGCTTTTTCCTCTGGCACCCCTGCTTTCACTGCTGCTTCGTACTCTGCCCTGGTTCCGATATCATCATACTCATCTATAGATGAAAATCTACAGTTTCTCATGCCAATTTCCTGTCCCTGATAGATAAAAGGGATTCCTCTAAGTAAAATGCTTATTGTTCCAAGCATTTTAACTCCGGCATCATTTTGCAGATACTCAGGTAAATAACGGCTCGCACCTCTGGGTTCATCATGATTCTCAATAATATTTGCCAGAAATCCTACATCCTGACATTCAAGCTGTGAATGGAATAATACCTCTCTGAATTGTTTAAAATCTACTGGTTTCACCTCACAGCTTCCATATTCACAAAAAGAAAGGGAATGCGCTGAAAAATCGAACATTGTAGAAAAATGTCCATTATCACCTATAAATTCTTTCAGTTCATCTTCCTTCATATTAAATACTTCTGCCACTGTAAATGCCTGATACTTATCAAATGTATGCTGTTTCAGATCTTCCAAAAGCTCTCCCACACCATCAACACTTTCTACCATTTTCCAAACACCAGCCAGTCCATCTTCTCCATCCGGTTCAAGATTTTTGAACTCCAGATCTTTCTTTATGTTTATAATGGCATCAACTCTAAATCCCGCAACACCTTTTTCAAGCCACCAGTTTACCATTTTGTATAATTCGTCCAAGACTCTGGGATTATTCCAGTTAAGATCCGGCTGCTCTTTTGCAAACATATGCAAATAATAATATTCTGTACCCTGTACCTTTTCCCATGCACTTCCGCCAAAATAGGAACGGTAATTGCTTGGCGGATTTCCATTTATACCCTTTCTAAAATAAAAATAATCCCCATATTCTCCTTCCGGATCCTGCAATGCTTTCTGAAACCATTCGTGTTTATCGGAACAATGATTAATGACCAGATCCATCACAATGTACATATCTCTCTTCTTCGCTTCACGTAATAGTTCATCAAATTCCTCCATTGTTCCAAACCTTGGATCAATTTTGTAATAGTCCGAAATATCATATCCCTGGTCAACAAAAGGAGATTGATAAATCGGTGAAATCCAGATAATATCAATTCCTAAATCTTTTAAATAATCCAGTTTGCTGATAATACCTCTCAGATCTCCTATCCCATCTCCATTGGTATCATAAAAACTCTTAGGATATATCTGATATGCCACCTTATCATGCCACCATTTTCTCTGCATATAAATGCCCTGCCTTTCATATATAATACTTTAATTACATTATACATATAAAAGCAGGGTTTTCTAAATCTGTATTGACTTGTTTATTGTACTATTTTGACTTTTTCATTCTTTATACTGCAACAAACGGTATTGCATTGGAGTAATGCCTTTTTCACGTTTAAAACGCCTGATAAAATAACTTACATTATCATAACCACAATCCTGTGCAATATCTATGATCTTTTCTTTCGTTTCTGCCAATGCCTGTGATGCTTTCTCAATCCTGAGTTCGTTAATATATTCCGTGATTGTTTTTCCAATATTTTTCTTGAAATAGCGGCAAAAATACTGCGGATTCATATTAACCAGTTCCGATAATTCCTCCAGTCGGATTTCATTTCCAAGATTATCATGAATATAGGTGAGTACCTTTTTCAAATTGGAAATCTGAACATCGTTTTCTGACTTCAGATCAGACCTTACTTCCAAACTGTTAGTACAATATAGTTTTGCCAGTAAATCAAGTAAAATGGATTTGACCTGCAGATAACAGGCATTTTTTTCAATTTCTTGTTTGGGTGTGCAATGATTCATCGTACGCACCCTGTCTTCCATTTGATCATAGGCTCCCCTTATGATTGGATAGGCTTTCTCATGCTGTGTGATCAATAATGGAAACCGTAGCTTTCCATTAACTAACGGTCCTATAAGTTTTGCCTGGATTGCATCATAATGCTCAAAGCTTAATATATTCAGCGAAAACACAATTGCGCTTTCTGAGCCTTTCGCCGACAACAAAATAGAATGTAATTCTTCCGGGTGAACGCACATGATTGCAGGCGCCTGGATCTCATATTCTTTCATATTCAGACATACCTTGAAGTTTCCTTCTTTGAAGCATATAAGCTCCATCTCCTCATGCCAGTGTGTAGTTACCTGCCATTCATTTTCACCATTCCATTCATAAAGTGCCATAGGGAAATTAACTGTTCCGTGATTTGTATTCTCTTTTAATGCTGCAATATTGTCTCTCATTTCTAACTTTCATCTCACTCTTTATATTTGTGCCTTAATACAATCTTTAAACCATATGTTAGCATAAGTTTACTCAATAATACAATCAATTTTTGTATATTTATTCACAAAAAAGGACTTACCATGCACGGGTAAGTCCTCTTTAGGAACAATATCATACTTTAATTAGTGTCTGCTGATTTGTTAACTTCCAGAGATTTTACAACTAAATCGCCTTTATATCCAATTGTCCGCATGTAAAATCATGTCAATGATCTCATCTAGATCCCATCCACTCTTGACGTATGCATCATAAAGTTTGTCCTTGATCTGTTCGGTCTTGCGCTCTTAATATCTCTCGTACAGCGCCTCCATAAGTTCTTCAGCGGCAGCATCGTCATAACTCCTTGAGCTCTCCTCGAGTGCCTTCAGCAGTTCTTCGGTACGTATGGCTTTCTGCTTCTTATGAAGTTCTT
>CAYRAW010000267.1:0-4175 GCA_964422225.1 uncultured Roseburia sp. | reverse complement strand
GTGGCAGTTATCATCATTCGCAGGAAGAAATAAATAACTTCATCCTTTTACCTTGCCAAAGTGAAAACAGTCAGTTATGATACTGCTATAAGTGTAGTTATGATTGGACAAATGGCAAAGGAGAATAGATATGTATCAGATCATTGATGGTAAGAAGATTTCCCAGGAAATCAAGGATGAATTAAAAGAAAAAGTAGCTGCCATGACAAAAGAAGGCAAAAAGGCAGCATTAGCTGTCATTCAGGTAGGAAATGACCCGGCTTCCAGTGTCTATGTCAGAAATAAGAAAAAGGCATGTGAATATATCGGCATCGAATCACTTTCCTATGAATTGCCCAAAGAGACAACCGAGGAAGAACTGGTAGCGTTGATCGAGAAGCTCAATGCCGATGCCGGAGTAAACGGGATTCTGGTACAATTGCCATTGCCTGAGCAGATCAACGAAGAGAAGATTATCCAGACAATCTCTCCGGACAAGGATGTAGACGGATTCCATATGCAGAATGTAGGTGCATTATGTACCGGAGGAAAAGGCTATGTGTCCTGTACCCCTCTGGGAATCATTACATTATTAAAACGCTCCGGAATCGAGATTGCCGGTAAACGCTGCGTAGTTATGGGAAGAAGCAACATTGTAGGCAAACCTATGGCAATGCTTCTGTTAAGAGAAAATGGAACGGTAACCATATGCCATTCTAAAACACAGGACATGAAGGAAATTACCAGACAGGCAGATATTCTTGTCGTTGCAATCGGTAAGCCGAAGTTCGTGGATGAAACCTATGTAAAAGAAGGCGCAGTAGTCATTGATGTAGGAATCCATAGAAATGCTGAGAATAAGCTTTGCGGTGATGTAGACTTTGATAAAGTTGCACCTCACACAAGTGCGATCACTCCAGTTCCCGGCGGTGTAGGTCCTATGACCATTGCGATGCTGATGAATAACTGTGTCAGTTCAGTTGAATAAGTAGTATGATATCCCCACTTTTTTGTGATGTACTCCAGAAATGATTTCCTAGAAGATTTTAAAGGTACATCAAAATCTGTGGGGATTTTAAATTGCAAGAATAATCAGATAATATTATGCAATATCACTGAAATAAGTTGTAAGTAATGCTAAAATGTATGAAATTTAAACAGAAAATGTTGAAAATTTCAGAGTAAAGTGTTACACTACAATTACAAACAAAGATGAATAAACAAAGAAAAATAACAGACACAGATGTCTGGGAACAGGAGGTAAGTCCATTGGGAACGCCGGAGAGCTTCCATCAATATGAGAGTGGTAATACTTAGTAACTCTTCGAGAACAGACCTTAAACAAATATGTGAATGAGAACAGCGATCCATAAGGGATTTAAATAAGAGTATTTAAGGTAACGAAGCTGGTAGTCATATTGAAACAATACCACAATAAGTTAAGTGATAGATGCAATCACAGAAAAGAGTAAAAATTGGATAACGAATTTTATTAGAGCGGCCGTTATATCATAAATTAAATTAGGTATGACGGTCGCTCGCTGTAAAAGGAGAACTCAAGGTGGATACTAAAAATATTATGAACGAAGAAAAATGGCAGCAGATTCAAAAGGAACTCTCCCGTTCCGGCGAATTGATCGAGACGATTAATGAGAATACAGGACATTTGAAGGAAATTGCGAACCGCCAGACAATTCTTTCACTAAATGCCACAATAGAAGCAGCCAGAAGTGGCGAAGTAGGAAAAGGATTTGCAGTAGTTGCAAAGAGTATGCAGGAATTGTCGGGACAGTCTGCTACTATTTATAATGATATTGAGAAGTCAGTAGGAGAGATTACGAAACTTTTAAATGATATTTCTTCTGCATTTAATGAAAATAAATAATAGAAAGAGGGTATGCCGGATAAGCACACCTCTTTATACTATTTTACATGATAAAATATACAATTATTTCCAGTATTCTTTTACTTTTTCGTCCGCGTTAATTTTGGAAAGTTTAAATTTTTTCATAATTTGCTCAATAGCTGTTTCCTTGTCACCACCCAGTTCTTGAACAGTTTCTACTGTTGCCTGAATTCCTTGCTCAATTCCATCTTCTAAAATGCTCATGCCAATTCCTGTCATATGTGTGACATCCTTCCACAACGTTTGATTCTTTGAAAAATCAATATATTCTTTAATGGTTTTTAGAAAATCCTGTTTGTGAGGATACATAATAGTATTGAGAAATCTTAATACATCATAACCACTATCGTTCTTATCACCATTATACACGCTACTTCCTAATCTGATAATGACTAAGTTTAATAAATCATAGTTTTTTGGTGATGTATTACATGAACCATAATTTTTGTTATTAGTCATTTCATAAAAAGATATGCTGAATTTCTCATTTTGAGGAATATTATCGCGGCATATCCATATACTATAACACTTTTCTAAATGTTCATAATTTGTGTCATCTGTGACAACCGATAATTGAGATGATAACTCTCTGGCTAAATAATAAATGCCTCTTTTTTCAATAGGATAACCAGGACGATAATTTTTTTGCGGTTCAATATCAATATGAAGATTAATAATGAGATCCTCACTGGAAAGAACAGGATTTATTGCTCTGAATTTTGTATCAAAATTAGATGTTTTCTCATTAAGTGAAGAATATTCTTTATCATCTCCTGTAATTCTTTTGGCAGTGGGGCGATTAGCGGTAACTTCTTCTTCATCTGTTATGGAATCGCTCTCTATAAAATTCATAATTTCTTCATAACTATAGTGTTCATATTCTGAAACCACTCCTTTAAGAATAATAGCAAGAATTTCTTTATTTTTCATTAAATCTTTGTTTGCTCTATCATAGCCAGCAGTTTTTTCAGTAATTTGAAGAGAGTTCAGTACTTCAATACTTCCCTGTATTTTACTCATTAGTATGCTCCTTTATTGTTGATAAATAAATGATAGCATAAATAAACATGCATGTCAAACATATGTTTGGAACATACATTTGATACATAGAACCACTAATATGTTGACAAAACCCACCAATATGTGGTATTTTAAAAATGAAAAATATAATTAAAGTTAATGGAGAATTATTGTGTTAGGTTGGTATGTGAGAATAATAAACAATGAAAAAGGAAGTATAAAATTTACATTTTGTGATTCGTATGTTGATGCAATGAATAAAGCTGCTAAAGTTTGGAATGCATTAAGTGAAGACGAAAAATCTAAGGTAGGGAAATATCAAAGATTTATAGGTGATTTTAATTGGGAGATAGAAACATATATGTATGAATTGTCAGTTGTATTGGCAGATTGTAACAATAAGGGGAAAATATTGCTAGAAGATGATTATGGGATATATTATGGGATGGATTGGTTTTATAGAGGATTTGAAGTTCGGGATAGCAATAATAATCAAACAATAGAATTTTGCGATACATATAATGAAGCTAAACGGAAAATACGTTTATTAAATGCAAAAGAATCGGGAGAACGATATATTATGGCACATGGTGATCTTGAAGATGTGTCTGCATGGACTACAGGGAAATATTTTGACTTTTTTGAACTAACATTACCATTGGGGATGAGTGATGCGGAATTATCTAGGAAGTTTGGCATTCCTATTAGGACTATTGAAAATTGGAATTCTGAAAAAACGGAACCTAATGATTATATTTTAGGAATGCTTGCTAAAGAATTTACAGAGTATGGTATAAGACATCATGTTTTTGATGGAGTAGAAGAAATATTCTTCAATCCGGAAGAAGAAAAAGTATTAGACATAGCAAAGAGAGAGGAGAAGTATAACAATGATGAAACAGTTGAGTGATGAAGAATTAAATGAATTAATTTTTTTCCTGAAAAATGAGGGAAGTAAAGGAATGAGAACAAGATATTGCGATAGTTTGTCAAGTATAAGAATATTGATGGATAATCAAGTTGATAAAAAATACTCTTATAAGTCAATGAATCAATTTTTGATTAATGAGCTTAAAATTAAAAAACCAATGGCATCTTACCTTATAAGTGTTGCAAAGAAGTTTTATTTACTTGGAGGTGAAATTAAGCCATTTTATAGGGGATTTCAATTTACAGCATTAACAGAACTTTTAAAATATAATGATTCTGAGTTGGAAATGATGAAACAACATAATTTGATACATAAGGACTTAAAACGTAGTGATAGAGA
>CAYRAW010000266.1:0-4178 GCA_964422225.1 uncultured Roseburia sp. | reverse complement strand
TGTGTCTGATTAACAGAATCCATATCTGTTATTCCCCAGTAAATGACACATTTTCTCTGTCTCATATCTGCATACACTCCTGTATGCATCTGCGAAGCCATCCTTTTAAGGAACTCCCAGTCCGTCTCTTTATACTGTATTATTACATGCCCGATTGCTTTATATGGACCATCATAAACTGTCAGCGCTTTATCCTGTGCCAGTTCCTGATAAGTCATTGCTGTATTCTGATACGATTTCGACTTTCTGTCCCTGTCCAGTAAATAACTGCCGTTCAGCAAAGTAACATACAGCCTTGTTCCATCCTTTTTTGTCCTGCATACTGCTTCTGTAACTGTTCCACAGAATAATTCCGTATCCTGTTCCCACACAGATACTATGCTCTCGCGTAGTGGCAGTTTCACACTTTCCTGCATCTGTTCTTTTTGTATCAGGCATACCATATCCAGCCTGGCATGCTGGTTTATAGCTGCCTGTATTTTTATATTTTCTACTAGATCTACTTTGATTCCTTCAATCCTGATTTTCCCGATTTCCATAGAATTCTTTATGACCATCCCTTTCCAGATTAATAAAATGTAAAATAAGAAATTGTAGCTTTTATTACATTCTCCCAGATTGGCAGATCCTTATAAAAACAGTTATAATTGCCTATGATCATGCCATTATGTTCCTTATGGATCGCATAAAATATCATCTGATACATAACTCCTCTTGCTGTCGGCATGCGATATGTTATAAAGTGAACCGGAGCATTTTCATCCTCTACCGTTCCCTCTTCCAGTAATTCAATATATATTCCTGCTGCCTTGAGCTGATTGATCATGCCCTTTTTTACACTCTCAAAACTTACTGTTGGATCTCCGGATACGGTATACTGCAAAGTCAGGCTGATTCCTATCGCATCATTGAGCAACGTCACGACTCCATCCTGATTGGAATATTCTTTCAGATAATCTATGGGAATGGGAATTGCCACATGTCCATCGAAATATTTACCAAGCCTGATTCTCATTGGGGCATCCGAAAAAGAAATCATACCGGTTCCCATCTGCTGCGTCACTTCTTCAAGGGATAACAATGGATTATTCTCATTCTCTCTTTCCTGTTCTTTTGCCTTCTCAAGACTTTCTTTTACAAGTTCTGACTGCTGTTGCTGCTTTAAAAGCATTTCTTCCAGTTCTCTTTTATTCTGACTCATATTTCCTATCCTTCCTGCTCTTAACAGTTATTTCTGATCCTATTGGCATTTTCTGTAATTTCCGTATCGATCACCAGAGTACTTCCACTGTCATTACTGATTGTCATTGCGTTTGCCGACGTGATACACATTCCCCGTTCCGCTCTCATCATAACTGTTTCATCTGCATAGATCCTGATATCTTTCTGTGCTACGATCTCTATGGTTCCATCCTGGTTCAGAGACATTGTAGCCGCACTGTCTGCACAGGTCATTTCTATCCCATGTGGTAAAAAGGACACCGATTGTCCTTCTGCGTTAGATAACACTTTATTTTCAGGCTGCTGTGCTGCCTGCTTTCCCTGTTGATCCAGTGAACCTGTCTGTCCTTCCTGTTTTTTTCTGATCGCAGAAATGACATATGCGTCATTTTCATCATCTGTTGGACAGAACAACCGGATTTCTTCTCCTATTACCGGCATACAATACCAGCCACTGCCATCTGTTGATGCTGCCGGTGATGAATATGCGAACCATTTCCTTTTATCTTCTTCACAGGGTGTCGTCTTGCTCAGTTCTATCTTAACCTTATCGCGCTTACAGTCTTTGATCACCCCGTCCATTGAGATTCCTGTCACTTCATGGTTGGTCCGTCTTGCGGTTGCACATGCCTCCTTTGTACCAAGCATATATTCATTTACTGATTCTCCCTGCAGATATCTGTTATGTACAGATATGACGATCAGTTTATGTCCATCCAGTTCTATCTCCATTCCCAGATCCAGATATTCGTCAATCTCTAACCGATATTTCTCACCGGCATCATAACTTACTTCCCATTCTGCCTGATTGAGAACGACCTCTGTATCCCTTACAGACAGTCCATAACATATTCTTCCGTTCTTACCCTGCATTGTCGTATAAACAGGCGCTCCTACGCGTGAGAGCACTCTGCCCGCAAATTCATAATCCGATTCTTCATACTGCATCATGAAATCCTGTATCGTTTCATCGGGACAGTTTATATCACATTCTATATCAGGATACGATTTCATCAGTTCCTCAATCATTCCTTTATTGGTTTTGGTAATATCCTGATAGTCCAGTATCACCTTCGTTCTGTCCAAGACTTGAGTCAATCCGCTTAATTCCATCCATACTTCCCTCTGTTCCCCAAGCTCCGTTACTTTCATTCTTTCAATAAAACCTGCAAATAACAACTGTGTCTGCTCATCCTCCTGAAAAAACAGTGATATAACCGTTTTCCCATCCATCATATTCTGATAGGACAACAGGGAAGTCTCTGATATCATTCCCTTCACATATGCCTTATCATGAACATTCATTGACCTGTCTATCTCTATTTGCGTTATATATTCCATATTATAAGGAGTCAGCCACACATGATTATATACTCCTGTCATCCATTTCCATCCTTTCCATTACCCTCTATACAATACATTTTCCGTTTACATCCAGTCTATGCATATCTGTCATCAGAAAAGCTTCCGTCCACGCTATATGTACCTGTGTATCTATTGGAAGGAACAAGTCCCTGCATCTCTCAATCATCCACAATACATGTCTGTCCTTTGCCGTTCCCATATAAATATAAATATGACCGGGTTCCTCTATATTCTGAAATAACATACAGTGAGGATAAAGTTCTGATACTTCTCTGGCAAAAACATCTACACTTTGCTTATGCTGATAAAAAAACATAATATTCTCCAGTGTCCGGTTCTGTTCCTTTCTTGTCAGCATTTGATAGAATTCGGATATCTCTTCTCCAAATTTTCCTGTAGTTATCTCTTTTTCAATCAACCTTTTTATAAAATAATTCTTATCACAGCCTGCATACTTTTCTATTTGCAGCAATCTGTAAACAGCCTGATGGAACAGAAACTTTCCTTCTTCGCTTTGCAGAAAACTGTCATTTTCCAATAACCCGGATAATATTCCTCCATATTGAATATACGGATTAATTGCAATCTGCCGATCTTCCATCCCTGTTACTTCATCATAAGGTGACCCTTGTGTTGCAATGACAAACTCCAATTCTTCCTGATCCTGTATTGCCCTTTCACCGATCAGTTCCCATATCCTGTTTCCCATGTGTCCTTCTCCTGTCCTGTATACAAATTCCCTGTTATACCTGATTGCGGATACATGGCCTCCATATCTGCCAACATCATATCCATGCATGCCCGTACTATATAGTTGTCCTGTTTTACATAGAAGTTGATCTTCCTGTCCTCTATTTCAATTTTATCAAAGTATGCCGATACCTCATAAGAATTCACGATCCGATATAATTCAGCTCTGGTATTTCTTTTTCCTCTTTGAATTTCATCTATAATGTTTCTGTTTATTCGGGTAGACAGCACATTTACTGCATTTCCTGCCAGTTTCCACTCCTTTTGGGGAACGATTTCGTACACATTCCATTTCTTATACTGTTTTATCGTAGTCTTAATAAGAAGTAAATCCTGCTGCCTGTTTATTTCATAATTTCTCATATCTGATACATCTACCAGATATGCATATTGCGTTTTTCTCGGAATCAGTTCATGTTTATATCTGATTTCCTGTTGTTCCGGTATCGGAAATATTCTTTCTTTTAACTGGCATATTCTGACATTGCATAGAAGGACCACATCTTCTCTTACATATGGTGTCATTTCTTCCCAGTCAACTTCAACCGAAAGAATCGTTTCCTGACTTCTCAATTTATCGTACTGTACTTTAAAAACGACATCACAAAAGCGCTCAGCAAAACAATGGGGCAGCATAGGATTATTAATTCCATTGCTTTCCATTATCTTATTGAGCGTATTTATTTTCTCCACAGACTCATCACTCATCTGTAACGCTACTTTGCAGCCATATACATCACAATTGGTCTTTACCACTGCATGAAATTCTCTTTCCTGCAGTGGTAAAGACCAATAGATGTATATGGCTGCAAAGTAGCGTTACAGATGAGTGATGAGTCTGT
>CAYRAW010000265.1:0-4247 GCA_964422225.1 uncultured Roseburia sp. | reverse complement strand
CCCACTGATACCGTATCCAGATAAATATGTGCTCCTGTCAGTTTCTTGGCATCTGCAATGATCAGACCATGTTCGATCTTGACCTCTGCCCCCAGTGCCTTAAATCCTTTGATATGCAGATCGATCTTGCGACTGCCGATATTACATCCACCCGGCAATGCCACTTCTGCATGTTTGTATTTACCAAGTAATGCTCCTAATAAATAATAGGAAGCTCGTATTTTCTTAATATAATCATCCTCAATGACAAGTCCTGATATCATGGACGCATTGATTCTTACGGAATGTCTGTCTCTTCTGTTGACGATTACGCCAATACTCTCCATTGCCTGAAGTAAAACATTGATATCTCTTACATCAGGCAGATTGTCAACAATTGCTGACTCATCTGTCATAATAGCTGCGGCCAAGATTCCTAATGCTGCATTCTTTGCTCCGCCGATTTCAACTTCACCGACTAACGGGTTACCACCCTTAATTGCGTATTGTTCCATCGCACACCTCATTAATCGCGTACTATAAATATAGTTTATCGTTACCCAGTACGAACCAGTATACACCATAAAAATGTATTTGTAAACTGATTGACTTATTTAGGCAATTAACACTTTTATCAGTCTTTAGTACTAATTTAAATAATTTAACGGATTCACTGCCGAACCACCGATTCTGATCTCAAAATGCAGATGTGGTCCTGTACTTCGTCCTGTGTTACCGCTCAATGCGATCTTCTGCCCCTGTGTTACAGTTTGTCCAACTTTTACCAGTACCTTGCTCAAATGACCATAACGTGTCTGTCTGCCATCTGCATGGTTAATATATACTGCATAGCCATATCCGCTGACCCAGCCTGCCGTTACGACTGTACCGGTATTGGATGCCATAACAGGTGTTCCAATCGGCGTAGACCAGTCCACACCTTTATGATAGGTAGATGCCCCCTTGGTCGGAGCCTTACGTCCGCCAAATCCGGAACTTAATCGTCCACCTGAAATAGGCTTGATATAAGTTGGCGGAATCTTGGTACCACGTTCTATGATCTTGGGAACGGCATCGGCATAGATTTCTTCTTTCAGGATTTCTCTGCTCTGCTCCGAACCATTTTTATATTCTACCACTGCTGCTACTTTACGGCGTCCCGCCGACGGTTGCTGCAGGGTTACCTGCTGGTTGGTATACCAGTTATCATTCGGCACATATTGTATCTCTGCTTCGTAATCTTCGGTATAGACCTGCTCATTTCTCCATATAATGGATAATTCAGGTTCCGGTACTGTAATGATGATCTCCTGATCTACCCTGATCGTTGAATTCTCATCATCAATATCATCATTTATCGCGATCAGATCATCCAACGGAATGTTGTAGTTCAATGCGATCTGCGATAATGTATCCCCTGACTGTACTTTATAGATTACCTGTGTCTCCTGCTCTTTTGTCAGCAGATTCACTGCCTCCTCTACAGAAACCAGTTCATCTTCCATTAGATATGCCTCAACTACTTCTATTGTATCAGCATACGTTATGTCAATCAATCCCTGATCATAATCTTCAAAATTTTTTTCCACTGCCGGTTCTATCTGGGCAAACATCTCATCCATGGCCGCTTCTACACCCGCACTGCTTCTAAACGGTTCTTCTTTTGCAGTATCATTCACAGATGAGATCTGTGTGGTCAGTACGTTAACCTCTCTTGTACTGTCAAGCACCAGATCCACCTTGTATCGCTTCTCTGTATCATACGGCTCCAGTGCCTTTTCCAGAAGTTGTTCCACCTCTTCATAAGACCCCAGATTCACGCTGGTTTCATTGACCTTTACTGTATAAGATCGTCTCAGTGTCTGTCTGATATTATCAGACATTACCTGCGCGATGCGGTCTATCAACTTATTTCTGTCATCGATCGCGCCCCAGATAACCTCTTTGCCTTCTACCTGTGCCTGAGCATCGATCAGGACCAGATCATCACTGCCTGCCACGACCTTTTTTCTCGCCTCCATCATGCACTGATCCAGATCATTCTTATTACCGATCGTCCCCACCTCGGTACCGTTAATGCTGACTGTAAAATAATTATCTCCTGTTTTTTCAAATTTTACATAAGAGGGCATCAAAAAAATACAGGCAATTAATGTCAGCATGCCCGCTTTTATAATGCTTAATCGAAATCTTCTATGATAATGGTGTATCTTTTTCATTCGTTACTCCATTCTAAATCAATCCAAATACATAATTCAATCTATTCTACCAATGTTTATGCCACTTGTAAAGAGTTGGTAAAAAGCTCTTGCAGTTTGTATCAAATCATGTTTTAATATAAATAGAATATATGTTCGTATCGGAGGTATGCGCATGGAGTCTGTATTTTTTCATATTGATGTGAATTCTGCCTTTTTAAGCTGGACAGCCATCGACCAGCGCAGCCAGGCTGCCAGAGAGGGAACTCTCGATTCCTATATCGATCTTCGTGATATCCCCTCCATCATCGGTGGTGACTCTTCTACCAGACATGGTATCGTCCTGGCAAAATCCATCCCCGCCAAGAAATATGGCATTCATACTGCTGAACCCATTGTATCTGCACTAAAAAAATGTCCTTCTCTGGTAATCGCATCCCCGGATCATCATTCCTACTCAGCCCACAGCCGCGCCCTGATGGAGTTTCTGTCCGGCTACTGCCCCATCATTGAACAGGTCAGTATTGATGAATGTTACATGGATTACACCCCTATCAGCGGAGATTTTGAATCTCCCCAGGCTGCTGCCCATATTATAAAAGACAGTGTACGCGATACCTTTGGCTTTACTGTAAATGTTGGTATCAGTGACCGTAAAGTACTTGCAAAAATGGCGTCCGATTTCAGAAAGCCTGATCTGGTACATACTCTCTATTCCTATGAAATTCAAAATAAAATGTGGCCTTTACCAGTCTCTTCCCTGCTCATGTGTGGGAAATCCAGTCAGGAAACGCTGCGTAAATTAGGCATTTCAACCATTGGTGAACTGGCGCATTTTGACAGGGAGCTTCTCTATACTCACCTTAAAAGCCATGGCATTCTGTTATGGGAATATGCAAACGGAATCGATCATTCCGTAGTAGAACCTGCTCCTGCACAGGCAAAAGGTATCGGTAACTCTACTACGATGCCAACTGATGCCCTTTCTATAGAAGAAATGAAGCCCATTCTGCTGAAACTCTCTGAATCTGTTTCCACCAGGCTACGGGCTGCCCATTTCTATGCCGGCACAGTAACTTTGGAAATAAAATACAACAATTTTCAATCCTGCTCTCATCAGATTGCACTGGAGATGCCTGATAACACCAGTACTTTGCTCTATCAGACAAGTCTCTCCCTGTTACAGGAATTATGGAATGGCTCTCCTGTCAGACTTCTTGGAATCCGTGCTACCCGGCTGACTGATGAGGCAGCCCCTGTTCAGCTTGATCTGTTCACCTATCAGGATACTGCCCACCAGTCTGAAAAGAACAAAAAACTGGATAAAACAATAGACGCCATTCGCCGTAAATACGGAGAAGGCGCCATTATTCGTGGTTCTTTGCTAAACAGACCTGATTGATCTTACATTATACCAACTGTTTCATATGCAATAAAAATATTCAGTACCAACCGTTGCATTCCTTTATTATGATAACTGTGCTCACTTTCAGCATCCAGTCTGATCGCATGATTGGCCGATACTTCATAAGTTCCATCTGATGTTTCAAGAGTCAGTACTCCCTGCATGACCATAATATATTCACAGGAACTTCCTTCTGTGAGAAAGCTCTCACATACTTCTCCTGGTTCTATGGTTGTTTCATACACTTCAAAGTTCCTGTGTCTGTCATAAGGAAAAATAGACCTGACCTGATAAGCCCCTTTCTGTGCTTTATATACAGGAAGTTTGTCATTATCGATAATCACAACAGAATCAGTCTTCGGGTAAATAAGTTCTTCAAAAGGAACTCTGATTCCATCGACTATTTTTGCAATTGTTGCAACTGTAGGGTTAGACTCTCCTCTTTCAATCTGTCCTAACATACTTTTACTCACACCCGTTTTTTCTGCAAGCATATCCAGACTCATATTTTTGGATTTTCTGATTCTCTTTAAATTAACTGCTATATTTTTGTCCAACTGATTCATCCCGGATTCTCCTTTCATTCGTAAGTCGCTTCCTACGCAAATAAAATCATGACCACCCGTCAAACGGGTGGTTTGCTCTAGGGCTATAAGCCCTTGTTG
>CAYRAW010000264.1:0-4312 GCA_964422225.1 uncultured Roseburia sp. | reverse complement strand
CTGATCGTTTTTCTCATTTCAATTTTGGATTTGTTATTTTTATACTGTATGACATATTTTTCAACAATATTCTGGAATTCTTTCATCCGGCTTTTGTCCTTATCCATTTTACTTTCTATGGCGGGCAAAAACCATTTCTCGATCAGTTCTTTTTCATTTTTGCAATCTGAAAAAAGCTCTGATAAACCGGATTCTCTCTCATTTACCTTTTTTATAATGCTTTCCCATTCTTTATAATTTATCTGATATTCCAGAAGCTTATCAAAATACTGTTTCTGCTGGGCAGACTGATTCATGTCATAGTAGAAAAATTTCATGCTATGGTCTCTTTTATAGGTATCGAAAAGCTGTTTACACGCTTGAAATCCCTTCAATATCATCTCCTTAGAGCTCTTCTCCACCACAGGAATATGATAAATATCATGGTCACATCTTTCCTTATATTCACTGATAAAATTAACGATTTCCAGTTGTTCATTGTTATCTTCTTCCAGATTCTGGCTTTTTCTGACCATCATACCTGTAAGACAGTATCCGGCTCCCCCATCTAATGCCCATTCAACCATAATAAATGTGGGTTTTGCCGTGGTAAAATAACTTTCAAAGGGTCTGTCTTTGGTATTTCTGTATTTTTTATGTACAAACGGTGCTGTCATCATTTGTACCAGAACAGTTTTGCCTCCGCCATTTCTAAGAGATAACATGGTACTTTTTCCCTGCATTCCAAAAATTTCATCGCTGATTTTGATTGCATTATTGTTATAACTAAGATTGATAAAACGAACTGCATTAATCTTGCTCATTTTTCAGCACCTTTCTGATCCTATAATAATGATTCTGGTTCAGCAGATTCCAATCCATCAGATTGTCAAGCTTCTTTGTTGTAGTGATCATTTCGTCTGCTTCCACATACAGGATCAACCCTTGTTTTTCAAGAAAGTTCAAAATTGTATATAAAAATCCTTCTTTTGTTGTCCTTTTACGGGAGCCTTTTTCATCCGAGCGAAGTGCCTCATAAGCTTCATACATATTTCTGTATGCAATCCCTATATGTTCTTCCTCTTCTTCTGTAGTATTTCCGACTCCCTGTTTTAAATATTCTGATATATGGTTCTGCAATTCGCCTACCCGCATGAAGTCTCTGGCTTTACTGGTTGCTCCCTGTCCATCATAAAATTCCACAAGAATGACCAGAATGACAAATTGTGACAGATAGAAATCCTTGTCCGTTCCTGCTGATTTACATAATATTTCTTTTAATTTTGCCTTGGAGTATCCCAAAAATACATTTTCTTCCTTGGGAATCAGATAAATAACATCCCCGTATCTTTCTATATTGCTCTGCGCAATCTCTCCCTGTGATTTTACCAGATTCTGGATATTTTCACTTTCCAGATATGCTTTATATAAAACAGGTTCTTCTTCTTCCTGCATCTCATAATGTTCCAAAAGATAATAAAAAATCTGCTGGCTTGTTCTGATATCCTCTATTTCATATGCCATATGTTACCTCTATCTGCACATTTGAACATCTGACAGCCTTCTCCATTCCGTTCTGGTCCATTACATGTTCAAAAGTAACTGTTTCTCCATTCTCTGTTCTATAGATCATAATTGTATTTACATTTCTGCCCCTCGGATTATGGTCTAAAATATCCAACAGCATTTCCTGCAGTTGAAATCCCTCACTTTGTTCTATGATAAACTGGCTTCTCTCTTTTTTCAGTGCCGGTACATTTATTTCTTTACTTTTAATGAGTTCTACCATAATTTCCTTAAAGGTATCAACATCAGGGATGCATTTGTGCTGTTCTTCCCTATCATGCTCTGCAAAATATTCTTTTAATTCCTGCAGGGAAATTTTTCCTTTATCCAATGCACAGGATATCAGAAATCCAAGGCTGCTTTCGTATTTTCTCTGTTTTTCCTTTTTTTGTCTTTCTAATTCTTCTTTCCAGTTTTCTTCATCCAGATCTAATATTTCTATATCATCCTCAATCTGTTTTTTTCTTATGGGACGCTGTAATTCCAATGCTTTATTCAGATTATAGATCTTATCTGTTTCCTGATGAAACAGTGGTCTTAGAAATACATCCAGATTTTCCAATCCTTCCGGTTTTTCCAGTACCGGTTCAAACAGTTCTGTTCTGAAAGAAAATCTTCTGATCAGGGACATTTGTGTCAGCATCTGCAATTCCCTGTCATACAGGCTTTTCAGATCGAAATGGCCATTCAATATTCTTTGATGCTCATCAATGGTTCTATTCAGATATTGTTCAATAATCCGCAGACTGCTTAAACTGTTTTCTTCTTCCTTGGTCAGATTCTTCACATTGATATTCTGCTCTTCCAATTCCTTTTCTCTGGCTCTTACCAGTTCGCGGTAATTCTGGAATTTTTCTTTTGTATCGCTGATAGTATCCATATCTTCACGCAGAATTGCCTCATATTCTTTTACAGAATAGTTTAGGGCGCTTCTTCTGATTTTCTGCATGGTTTCCTGGATTTTCTGCCACTGTATCCGCAGGAGATTAAAGATGTTTTTAATCTCTCCAACTGCTTTATCATAGCTTTGCCGCTCCAAATGCATCTTAAATATCATCTCATGGATCGTCAGCTTCATATTATTCTCTATTTCCAGAGTGGAAAGCAGGAAATTATACCCGTCATCTGTCAGATAATAAGATGTTCTTCTGATTTCAGTGTCCACATATATGATTCTGTTTGCAATAAAACTGATATGCTGCTTTTTATATTCCTGCTCTTTAAAATCATAACTCTCAAAATACATGGTTTTTCCTTCATTGGATAATACCACATTTACTATAAAATCACCCAGCGTTTTGCAGTCCTCATATGACATGTTTTTCTGAAAATAATTCATATTAATGTCATCTATGTAGGCTCCGATATCATCTATCGTACAGGTATCTTCCCTGAGTGACTGCTCCATGATGTACAGCATGACGGCGGCAATCATATTCATCTGTTCGTCAACAGTCAATAATCCATATTGCTTCCAGCTCTGTTTCTGGACACTGTTCTGAATTAACCAGGTATACATACCAATATGCTTCATTCGTCTGGTAAATTGTTTTAAGAAATCATATTGCATCTATTTTTCATTCCTTTTCATAAGTCCTATGATATTGATGATTTCCTGTGGAATATATTTTCCTGCCTGTAATATCTGTTTCATTTTTCTGCTGCTTTCCTCATCAAAAAAACGGAAAAAATCATTGCCTATGTGTTGATTTTGTCCTTTTTTCATATCGGGCAATGTATCTGCGGCCGCACATTTTAACATCTTTTGATATGCCTGTACGAATGGAAGAATATGATATTGATCACCAAATTCATGTGCAAAGGATTCATAAATAAGAATCCCTTCATAATCCATATCACCAAAATAATAAATGGTATTATCTGCATGAGTCATATATGGTTCTCCACTGATGCAAAAATCACGAAAGCTTCTGATAATTCCTTTTCCTGCTCCGTAGATCAGCGTTCCAAAAGGGACATCCAAAATCAGATTGTCATACTGCATCATATACTTTCTAAAAGTGTAATAAGTATCTTTATTTTCGATGATCAGTATATTTTGCGGAACTATCCGTTCATGCACATAATAAGAGAGTGGCTCACTGGTTTCATAAATTGCTATTTCCTGCAGACTGATACCACATCGTTTCAGAATCTTCTTCCCTTGTTCTTCCTTCAGGAACTTTTCTCTGTTCCATATCGCAAAGCTACGCTCATTCATGGATATTTCTATCTGTAAATCTGCCTTATTTTCTTTGAGATATTGGTTCAATCTCAATACCCATTCCCTGTCCTTGACATACTCATCCATATGATAAAGATAATAATCTGTATGGATAGCCGGCATCAGCTCATATGCCAACTCTTTTTCATATGCGTAAAAATCCTTCTTGTCCTCCAGCTTCCAATAGCTGCAAAATAACGCCGGCTTTTTTCCATTAGTTCCCGATGCCTTGACCGGCTTTATTTTTTTCTGCCGGAGCAAGTCTATCGTTTTGGCATATAATTCGGAATATTCCTGTATTCTATATTTCTCTGAAATATCCTCAAGAGATATTTTTTTCATTATTTTCCTCATTTTTGAATAGTTACAGTGATTTTTTGTATATTTCTTTTACAGTATAGCGGATTAAAAATATAATTACAACAGTCTACAGAACTTCTCCTCATTCATATTCTGTTCATAATTCTTTTCAGAATTGTTCAAAATATCAACACGATTTAGACACGAAACTTTCCTATACTATAATCATAAGATGCAGCAATG
>CAYRAW010000263.1:0-4371 GCA_964422225.1 uncultured Roseburia sp. | reverse complement strand
CACCACCGAAAGGCTCAATTTCTGTAGGATGGTTATGTGTTTCATTCTTGAAGTTTACAAGCCATTCTTCTGTGATAACGCCCTTTCCGTCTTCCTTATCGATTTCAATAGGAACTACGATAGAACAAGCATTGATCTCATTGGACTTCTCCATATCCTCCAGCTTGCCATCAGCCTTGAGCTTACGCATAGCCATAAGTGCAAGATCCATCAGGCAGACATATTTGTCCTTTCTTCCTGCAAAGATTTCGTCTCTGACAGCCAGATAATTTTTATAGGTAGTCTTAATTGGCTCTGTATAATAATTTTCTTCAAAAGTTACATCCTTTAACTCTGTGGAGAATGTGGTATGACGGCAGTGGTCAGACCAGTATGTATCCAGTACACGGATCTCTGTTACAGATGGATTTCTCTTCTCTTCGTTCTTAAAATAATTCTGGATATGTAAGAAATCCTTAAAAGTCATTGCCAGCCCCAGAGAATCATAAAGCTTCTTAAGATCAGCTTCAGCCACATCCTTGAAACCATCAAAGATTGCTACATCAGCAGGTTCTGCGAACTCTGTTACAAGAGTTTCAGGCTTTACCGTATCTGTTTCTCTGGAATCTACAGGGTTGATACAGTAAGACTTGATCTTGGCAAATTCTTCATCTGATATCTGACCTACCAGTAAATAGGTCACGGCAGTCTTAATAATGGGTTCCTCATCCTCCTTGAGGAATTTCACGCATTGTACCGCGGAATCAGCTCTCTGATCGAACTGTCCCGGCAGGAACTCTACAGAGAAGCATCTGCCATTAGCCGGCATATCGAACTTCTCTAAATACAAATCATCGACAGGTGGCTCTGAAAATACACATTTGCAAGCTTTCTCAAAGGTATCTTCTGACAGATTCTCTACATCATAACGAATGAAAATCCTTACCTGCTCAAGTCCATCAATTCCAAGATAGCTCTTAAGCTCTTCTTCCAGCTCTTTTGCCTTTACTGCAAAGGAAGCCTTCTTTTCCACGTAAATACGTTTAACCTTTCCCATTTGTAAGTCCTCCGTAAAAAATAGGTATATTTAATTATTGTCGTTATTAGGATATCAGTAATCGTGCTATTTTTCAACTGTGGAAATATACGAAAAGAATTTAAAAATTGTAATTTATTCCATTTCTATGCTACAATATAACTGTTAAAAGTTATGTAAAATGAGAAAGGCAGGAAACTTTTGTATATGGAAGACCTCAAATTTGCTTTGTTAATAGACAGCGACAACATCAGCGCTGATTACATTAAGATCATTCTGGATGAACTATCCAAATACGGAACTGTCACTTATAAAAGGATCTATGGTGACTGGACCCGTTCTAATTCAAACAAATGGAAAGATGTGCTGCTTGCCAATTCTATCAATCCGGTACAGCAATACAGTTATACGACCGGCAAAAATGCAACTGACTCTGCCATGATCATAGATGCCATGGATATTCTCTATTCAGGTCATGTCGGAGGGTTTTGTCTGGCTTCAAGCGACAGCGATTTTACCCGTCTGGCAATGAGACTTCGTGAATCCGGCATGTACGTCATCGGTATGGGAGAACGCAAAACTCCTGAGCCATTCCGCTCCGCCTGTGAAAAGTTCGTTCTTCTCGATCTCCTGTCCAATGTCGATACTCCTGTTGCCAAGGCTGGTAAACATTCTGCCAAAACAGAACAGGATGCACTGACACCTCTGTCAGAAATTGAACAGGCACTGGTCAAGATCATCAGTGAGAACGGAAATGACGGAACTTCTATGGATATCGGCGAATTAGGCAGCCGTCTGTCCAAGATGTACCCTACTTTTGATGTCCGTAACTATGAATACACCAAATTCTCCAAGTTTCTGGAAGCTGCTGAATTCAAGAAATCCATTTCGCTGCAATACACAGAAACTACTGTCACTGCTTATCTGCAGGCTGCTGACATTACCATTGATGATATTCACAAGGAAGTCCTTGCTATCCTGAAACAGTGTGAGAAACATACCATGAACGTTGGTGAACTGAATCAGAAGCTATGCCGCCGTTTTCCGGACTTCAATATCTCTAACTACGGTTATGCCAAGCTGTCCAAAATGTTAGGTGATTTCAAGGAATGTCAGATCAGTAACTTCGGTAAGATCATATCCCTTCGTTCCTGACATAACGTTAAACGACCGGATACGATAAAAGGACAGAGCCTGTCACATCTGATAAGGTTCTGTCCTTTTTTATTACCGCACTATTCTATTTCAAGTCCCAATGTTCCCATAATATAATCTATGGCACTATCTACTGTTTTTTCTGTAATACCCGTCGTTGCCGCTGCAACTTTTAATCCTTCTATTGCGCAGGTAATTACTGCCGCTGCCGTCTTTGGATCATCACATGCCATCCACTCTTTGGCAACACCTTCTGTAATGATATTCTCCAGAAGCTGTTCCTCCTCTTCTCTGTGTTTGCTGACCGGATTGTCTGTATCCCCGGTAAACAAATATTCATAAGTAGCTGTGATGAGGTTATCCCCGGCTGATAATTCCGACTTGCAACTATCCAGATAGATCAACAGTTTCTCTCCCGGTGTGGCATCCTGCTCCAGCGCTTTCTCGTATCTGCCTTTTGTATGCTGCATCTGCTGTTCCAGTACTGCTTCAAATAATTCCTTTGTATTAGCAAAGTAAAGATACAGACCACCTCTGCTGATCTGACATACTTCCACGATATCTTTCATCGTTACATCTTTGTATCCTCTTTTGATGAATACTTCCCTTGCCTTCTCAATGATATACTGTTTCTTCTGTGTTGACTTATCTCCCATCTCCAGCTCCCCGTTCTTATGCCAATGGCTTTTTCATCTCTAATAGTTCCTTTAATTTTAAAAGGATTGCAAGGAATACACCGTTTCGGACTCCTTCTGTCCAGTAAGCTCCCTTCACTTCGCCCTTTAAAATATATTTGGATAAAATGTCACCAAGCACATCCACTTCCAGAAGTGTGCAATCTGCGATCAGATTCAGTTCATCCTGTGTTTTACGCAGATTATACCGTGAAAAAGTATATACATAGTTGCGGTTCATGAACCGTGTGGACTTTGCCTCTTTGACAAAAGACAGCAACGTTGAATCGTATACCGGAACCGGCATAGAAGCTGCTTCTATCCCTTCGCCTTTATAAATATCAGAAGTTTCATGTCCACTTACCTTCTGAAGCCACGCCACATAACGCAGCAGCTTCATGGTATCATCCTGATAAAGTTCTATTACTTCATCTCTGGAAAGTTTCTCACTATCCTGCATACTCGATAACACCTTTCTTTCTTTTTACAAATAGTTTATCATAAATTGTCAAATTGTACACTATTCTTTCGAGAAGTTTTTCAGATTTGTGCTTGTGATATCGGTCAATAGATATTATAATCCCAGATAAGAAAGGTAAGGTGATATATGAAAAAACTACTCAGGTTTCTGCTTAAACCGCTTTCTTTTGCTCCGGCTCTGATCATCATGTACTGTATCTATTCTTTTTCTGCCCAGGATGGGACTGCCAGTTCCAATATGAGCTATCAGGTATCCTATAAGGTCATTGAGCTGACTGACCGGGCATTTAATCTGGATCTGACCGATGCCCAGATACTTCAGGGAATCCGCCGTATCCATTTCTATGTACGCAAAACGGCACACTTTAGTGAATACTTTCTACTGGCAGCTTCTATTGCATGCCCTTTATATGTATATGGGATCCGTGGAATCTGGCTGATCCTCACTTCCGGACTCATCTGCGTAGGCTTTGCCTCTCTGGATGAATTCCATCAGCTTTATGTATCCGGTCGTTCCGGTTCTATACGGGATGTATGTATTGACAGTACAGGCGCATTTACAGGCATTCTTATCACGAATATTTTCTGCTATATTGGACGCAAGACTATCTTTGAACCTTTAAGTTATCATCATAACAATAGATAGTATATTTTAAAATCAATATAGTTTTAATATGGCGCAATATAGTTATAGATTATTTGTTGTTCACGGTGTATGATAAATACATGTTTAGCAGAGATGCTAGACTTGCTAATTAGCAATTCCGGAAGAATTCCCCTTTTACACAAACAGGAAGCTCGAGCAATCGGGCTTCTTTGTTTTGCTTTTTTATGCATAAAAAACGGGAGACACAATTGCATCTCCCGTTTTTCTTCTCACATATTATATGTTCTTGATTATCGTATCATATGCATCCAGTCTGATATGTTCCACGCCATACTCTGTTTTGATCGTTGTCTCCTGCATAGAATCTGCATTGTTGATCACGATCAGTGTTCTGCTTTCCGGATAGTAAGCACATTCCATATTGGCATTATCTGTCAGAT
>CAYRAW010000262.1:0-4380 GCA_964422225.1 uncultured Roseburia sp. | reverse complement strand
TACTGCTTCTCTGTAAGGATATAATTCTCTTGGTATGGTGGTCATGCTCTTCTCTTCCCTGCCGGCCAATAACATACCTGCAACAACATATGCAGCGCCAATATATACCTGATCTTCTATCCATGTCAGATTGGGATAGCAGCATGAAATGGCAGCACTGTTTATCTGTTTTTCAAATTCAAACGCACTTTCCTGTATCCTTGTTCTTCCCTCTAAGGCAACTGCTCTTGCTGATGATTCCACTCCTGTTTCATATTGATAACAGCTTACGATCTGCTCTCTTTCCAATATGTTAAAGAGAAATGCCAGTTTTCCAGGATCCGTCAAAGATGTGTCCTGCTTCTTTTTTGTTCCTTCAAACCGGATTCTGTTTATTTTAGTCTGCACACTCATCATTGGTATTTCCGTGAAAACAGCAAATGTGATCTGCTGCGTATTATCAAGTTTCTCATTTACTGTCTCCATATATAAGGAAAGTTTCCTCTCTGCATCATTGGTTTCCATATCCTCATAGGAGAGATTTGAAATCAGTAACTCCAGATTTTCACCCTGTTCAAAGAAGCTCTTTACTCCCAGCCATATTTCATATTGTTTGACTGATATCTGTTGATGTTCCCTAGGAATATCTTCTTTTTCCTTTATATCATAATACCACAGTCTATATTGTTCTCCCCGCTCTTTCTGTTCCAGAACTTTGTAATACCTCTCTACATTTTCCAGACTTTGTTCAGCCTTCTGATATTGTGTTTCTTCATATACGGGAATCTCTATTTTAAATTTGTCTTCAAATTCTTCTAAAGAATGCACCACCAGATTATCTTCCACACACCTGATCTGTGCATCTTCTAATGCGAGCATATGT
This sequence comes from uncultured Roseburia sp., assembly GCA_964422225.1. Classification (GTDB taxonomy): domain Bacteria; phylum Bacillota; class Clostridia; order Lachnospirales; family Lachnospiraceae; genus COE1. The sequence goes on along the minus strand of CAYRAW010000262.1, from coordinate 3,518 downwards.
GGTGATACTGTAAGCAGGGACAATAAATCTGCCATATCTTCATTTACTTTTGCAAATAATATCGCCCTGTTACATCGTCCTCTCATTCCAAGTCATACCTCTCTCAAATAACCAGAATTATAATATCTCCATTACATACTATATTATGTTAACTTTCCATATGTTTCAAGCGTTAAATGTGAATAACAAAAAATGCTGTACCACCATCTCTGATGATACAGCATTTTCGTGAATATTCTATGCTTCTTTATTTCTTTCTTTTAAATCAGGAATTCTGTCACTTTTCATCAGCATCTCACAGAACATCGGAATCAATGCCCAGAAATTAGGCTGATATTTCATAAACTGTATATCAATATCTTCCAACAGACAATAGGGATCAAGAATAACATATAATCCAGCAGATAGAGGGAATATAGTCATTGATACTGTTGCAGCGATCAATGCAGGGGTCAAAATCGGCAGCCACCATTTTTCCTGTACGGATGATGGCGGTACGAATATAGACATCTGATAGGCAATTGCCACAATATTGGCAGAGGAATGGATGACCAGCTTGGATACCCCTGTAGAACCACTTGTATATGCTCCAAATACTGGTCTGTCAGGATCTTCACTTACACGATAATCACCCTGATAATTCTTACCAAGTTCCAGAAATTCCTGCCAGGTCATATCTCCTGCTAAATCTTCTCTTTCTTCTGCATAATGTTCTTCTATGTCCTTTACCACATAATCAGGCATATTGTCCCTGTCTGCATAATCATACGGTGAAATCTTAACGATTCTTCTGGCCTGTGTCGTTTCTCTCATCATATCTTCATCTGCCTTGGATAAATAATCGTGAACAAAGACAACATCCGTTGTTGTCTTTCGAATCGCGAAGCACAGTTCTTGCGGTGTATCGTCTCTGCAAAGCATTGCTGGATCGATACGGTTAAGCATTCTGTCTGTAAGACAATCTACCAGCAGTGCAAATCCAAAGGATAACACCGCTTTATTCATTCCCCCATAGTTGTCAATCAACCTCATATCCCTTATAATATAATGATGTAACTATTCTAACACTTGACAGAAAGGACAATTTATTATGGGATTTTTAACAGGTAAAACAGCGATCATTACAGGAGCCGGCCGCGCCGTATTAAGCGATGGCAGATGTGGCTCTATCGGATACGGCATTGCTACCGCCTATGCAAAAGAAGGCGCCAATCTGGTCATAACAGGAAGAAATACAGCCAAACTGGAAGCTGCCAAAGAAGAACTGGAAAAGAATTACTCCATTAAAGTACTGACTGTACAGGCTGATGTCAATGCCGATGCCGATAACGAAGCAACAGTCAATCACGTAATAGAAGAAACGATCAAAACCTTTGGACGCATTGATGTTCTGATCAATAATGCCCAGGCTTCTGCTTCAGGAGTACCGCTTGCAGAGCACACAACAGAGCAGTTCAACCTGGCACTCTATTCCGGACTCTATGCTGCTTTCTATTATATGAAGGCATGCTATCCGCATCTGGTCAAGACCCGGGGCAGTGTCATCAACTTTGCCTCCGGCGCAGGTCTGTTCGGCAATTTCGGTCAGTGCGCCTATGCTGCTGCCAAAGAGGGTATCCGCGGTCTGACCAGAGTTGCAGCAACAGAATGGGCAAAGGACGGCATTAATGTCAATATCATCTGCCCGCTGGCATGGACATCACAGCTTGAACAGTTCCAGAAAGCATATCCTGATGCTTTTGAGAAAAATGTACATACACCACCTGCAGGGCATTTTGGTGATGCAGAATTGGAAATAGGCAGAGTATGCGTACAGCTCGCCTCCCCTGACTTTAAATATATGACAGGTGAAACACTGACCCTGGAAGGCGGATTAGGACAGCGTCCATAGCTACAAAAACTTCTTGAATTTGCAGGTATGCGTGTTATAATATAAAAGGTTAAATATCGTATAAAATCACTCGCAATGAGAGGAGAAATATATATGGACAACTTAATCATTCCAAAGAATTATCATTCCGCTCTGAACCTGCATGATACACAGATCGCGATCAAGACAGTCAAGGACTTCTTCCAGAATCTTCTGGCTGAACGCCTGCATCTGACCCGTGTATCTGCGCCTTTATTCGTAGACCCTTTATCAGGTCTTAACGATAACCTCAACGGAATAGAGCGCCCTGTTACCTTTGATATCAAGGAACAGAACGGCAGAGAAGCTGAAGTAGTACAATCCCTTGCCAAATGGAAAAGATATGCACTGAAGAAATACGGTTTCGGCTATGGTGAAGGTATCTATACAGATATGAATGCGATCCGTCGTGATGAAACAGCCGACAATATACATTCCATCTTTGTAGATCAGTGGGACTGGGAACGTGTTATCACTCAGGATGAACGTAATATTAATATTTTAAAAGAAACTGTAAAGACTGTATATAAATGTCTTCGCAAAACAGAGAAATTTATGGCGATCCAGTATGATTATATCGAGGAGATCCTTCCTCATGATATTTTCTTTGTTACAACACAGGAATTGGCTGAGATCTTCCCTGATTACTCTCCAAAGGAACGTGAATTCTATATTGCCAAAGCCAAAGGCGCTGTCTGCATCATGCAGATCGGTGATGAAATGGAAAATGGAGAGCCTCATGATGGTCGTGCTCCGGACTATGACGACTGGTCACTGAATGCAGATATTATCGTATATTATCCTGTTCTGGATATTGCACTGGAACTTTCTTCCATGGGTATTCGTGTTGATAAGGATGCTCTGCTCTCCCAGTTAAAGAAAGCAGGATGTGAAGAGAGAGCTTCTCTCCCATATCAGCAGGCAGTTATCAATGGAGAACTTCCTTTCACTATTGGTGGTGGTATCGGTCAGTCCCGTATCTGTATGTTCTTCTTGAGAAAGGCTCACATTGGCGAAGTACAGTGTTCTCTGTGGCCGGATGAAATGGTTGCTGAATGTGAAAAGAACGGTATCCAGTTATTGTAGAAAGGTGTTTAGAATATGGTCAAACATGTTATATTATGGCAGTTAAAGGATGAATTATCCCCTGAACAAAAGGCACAGATAAAGGCCGGGATTAAATCCGGTCTGGAAGGTTTACAGGGTAAGATCGAAGGACTGATTGAGGTTCACGTCAATATAGACTGTTTTCCTTCTTCTAATGCTGATGTCATGTTGGATACTACTTTCACTGATGAAGCTGCACTTAAGAACTATGCAGTACATCCTGAACATGTGAAAGTTGCAGACAGTAAAGTCAGACCTTATACCAAAACCCGTGTATGCATGGATTTTGAGAATTAATGAACTATATAATACAGGGCAGATACTTCTGATCAGGAAGTATCTGCCCTGTATTTTTGTATCAGTCTACTTTTAAGATCAATTCAAGCACTCTTCTGGCACAGATTTCCAATTCTTTTCTGGTGATCACTCCTTTGTTCAATGCTTCCATCAAACGTTCCGGAAATCCCGTTGCCATCTTGATATCATTTCCTGCTGCGGTTTC
>CAYRAW010000261.1:0-4426 GCA_964422225.1 uncultured Roseburia sp. | reverse complement strand
GCTTCGCCATGACGTTGTTATGAAGTTTTTTGTTTTGGTTTAGGTGACTGCACTATCTGACTATAGAGAAAGAATAGTTATGAACATGGATTTATCCATATCCCATAACCTTTCGATATTGTTCAAATAGTGCAGTTTTTTTGTGGTAAACTTCTAAAACCAACATAGAAGTACCACATTCAGAACAACAGAGAGGGTCGTATCCGAAAGAGAGCAGAATGGACTGCCGCCAGTCCTGAATAGAACGCAGGAAACGTTGTTTTTCAGCAGAAATACATTTACGGAGCTTCTTTTCCTGCTTATGATGTTTTGCATATATCCCGTAGTAGCGGAGCATTTTGAAATGTTTTTCGGGGATATGGACAATCAGTTTTTTGATGAAGTCTAAAGCAGGGATGGTTTCAGTAACAGTTTTGCCATCTTCGTGTCTGGTATAATGAAAAGTTACATTTTCACCGTCATAATGATCAATACGGGATGTAGCAATAACAGGCCTGCCGAGGTATCGGCTGATATATTTAATGGTGATATCAGGAGTGCAAAGATTAGGCTTTGCACGAACATAAAAACCATTGGCGTGTTTTGTATAGATTTCATTTTTAACTTTACGAAAAGTGGGACCAATACGGGAAGTAAGCTGATCAAGCAGCACTTTACGGAAGGCATTCCGAAGAAAGTTATAATCAAAATGTTTGACGGGACGCCAGGGGGTGATGTTGCCAGCACCACCTTCGGATATGAGGGCATGGATATGAGGATTCCATTTTAAATCACGGTCAAAGGTGTGAAGAACACAGATCAGTCCGGGGGTAAAGTTTTCTGTTTTATTCATTTTGGAAAACATACGGAGGACAACATCGCGGACAGAATGGAATAAACAATTTAAGAGAGATCTGTCCTTAAGAAAATAAACACGAAGTTCTTTCGGGATAGTGAATACACAATGGCGATGAACACAGGCAACGAGCTTGCAGGACATATGGAAAGAACGGAGCTGATTGTATTTGTTTCCGCAGGAAGGGCAAAAACGGCTTTTACAGCGAAAGGGAACAAATTTAAGATTGCCACAGTGAGGACAGCCATACATGGAACCACCGTGGGAAGGGTCACCACAATGGATCATCTTGTTGACATTTTCAATGACAGTAGGACGGGGATGGAGTTGGTAAATGATGTGTTCATAATAATCAGTAAAGATGGATTGTAATCTATTCATAATAGAATTTTATAATAAAGAAGGACATAAGAAAACCCCTTCCCCTCATGAATGAGGGGAAGGGGGAGTTGAGAGTGTCGAAGACACTTTTTTATAGATTAGTTCTGCTCAAATATCTCCCGCATTTCAGCTCTTGGTTCCATCGTGTCCAGATCGGTATACAGGCAGACATACTCTACGGTAGTGTATTTCATGGATACCACGCCGACCTGCTCACCGTATCTGATGGGGTAGCATGGAAACGAATCCACCGGGTCTTCCTTGTTGACAACAAGTGCGTTACCGAAGAAATCGGCGACTGCTGTCATGGGAGTTGCGCTCGAATTAACTTGTTCGGGAAGATATACCTGATCGGTGATTCCGCTAAGCTTTATGTCCCGAAGCGGTGTTCCTGTGTCCTCGGAGGTAACATTAAAGAAAAAGCTAAGGGGACACTGCAAGGACATACCGCCGAGTATTTCCCTCTCATCATTTGCAACGATGGAAAAATAGCCTTCCAGATCTGCTTTTGTATGATCTAAGGCATTTGCATGAAGGGCGATAGTGTCACCCAATACAATATCCTCTGACGACGCATCCTCGACAGCAAAGTTTCCCAAACCGTACAAAACATCGTCATCGGTCAGCTGGAAACCGGTTGTATTGTCCACGACTAAATAGGCGTCCGAGTAAGGTGTGCCGTCCGCATGATACCACGCGCTGCCCTTGCTGTTGCTGGTACATTTCAGAACGATTGTACATCCCTGATCCATAATATCGCCCATTGTCATACCGGGGTAAAAAACGAGATCCCGGACATGGAATCTGCCGTCCCACTGGGACTCTGATTCGCTGTATATCGCCCGGTCTCTGGAATCGGATGTTATGTAACCATTCTCCCAATAATATATTTCGTTGATCCAATCCTTCTCGGCAGCAGCCGTTGTTTCCTCGCTGGAATTTGTAGCCTCAGAGGCGGATTCGGACACCGGTTCAGACACGTTCGTGCCATCATTACTCGCCTTACCGCATCCTGCAAGGGATATAGCGGCAACTAACAGCGCTGCACAGCGTAATAATTTATTCTTCATGATTTCAGTTCCTTTCAGTTTTAAATAGTGTCATAAAAACGGGTGTCTCCCAAAAGTCAGACTTTCGGGGAACACCTTAAAATGTTCTTTTGTCTGTAAAACTTACTTTACAGTCACGTTTGTGATGTGAGGGTTTACACCGTTGTACCAGTAAAGGAAGCCCTCCATGTCGATGACCTCGCCAACCTTAAGACCTTCAACAGTCTTGTAAACGTCAGTGGTGTTGTCGCAGAGATAAGACTCAACGGTAAAGGTGTAGGTCTGTCCGTTCAGGGAAACGTTGAAGTACAGATCGCTGTTGGAATCAGCAGAACCGAAACCATCCCAGTTGTACAGGAAAGCAGCGCCGCCCTCGGACTCCTCAACAGTCATTCCCTGGAAGGAAACGAACTGGTTCTGATAGTTGATCAGATCGTCGGTGCCAAGCAGATCAGTAACGTCGGTTGCCTCTGCGATGTAGCTGCCATCCTCGATCTCGAAGGTAGCGCCCTCTGCGTTCTCAACCTCGCCGAACCACTTGGTCTTGTAACCGATAACCTTAATCTTTGTTCCGGGAATCAGCTTTGCGCCGTCCTCTTCGGAACAGGTCATGTTGTAGATGAAGTATGCACCGTCCTCGTCAGCGGCGTAAACGGTGATCTTGTTGTCCCACCAGGACTGATGTGCATGAACATATGCCTCGATCACAACAGGGAACTCAAGCTCTGTTGCAACATAGTCAGCATAGGACATAACTGTCTCGCCGACAACATCGTTGTTCTCAGCTTCGCTGGAAACCTCTTCTGTAGATTCAACGCTTGCATCGTCCTTGCTCTCGGAAGCAACGGAGGAAACCTCCTCGGAAGAAGCGCTGGAGTCAGTCGTGCCGTTGTTTCCGCAAGCGGCAAACGAAAGTACAAGTGTCAGGGATAAAGCCATTACCAAACCTTTTTTCATAGTAAAACTGAACTGTCCCCTTTGTCAAGGACATTTTGAATTAGTGTAGTGCCTTGTAAATTCCGGGGTATAATGCAAGAGTTTTTAACAGCAAGCATTATACAGAATGATTGCAAAACAATTATAAAGCTTTAAACATAACTAAAAACAGTTGTAAATTCAATCACAAAAAAATACGATTGAATTTATGACTGTTTTTGCATATAATAAATATAACAAATTGGAAAGGAGTAAAAGGTATGCGTGAAACAAGGATAATAGAATTTAAAGAAACAATTACAAATACATTTTTAAAAACAGTAAGTGCCTTTTCAAATTACAATGGAGGGGAGATATATTTTGGTATTGATGATAATGGGAGTGTCAAAGGAATAGCAGATGCAAAACAATCATGTCTTGATATAGAAAATAAAATTAACGACAGTATTTCGCCTCAACCGGATTATACACTTGAAATACAAAATGACAGTACGATAAAGCTTACTGTAAAGAGTGGAATTCATAAGCCATATTTATACAAGTCAAAGGCATATAAGAGAAATGATACTGCAACGATAGAGGTAGATACATTAGAATTTTCACGTCTTATATTGGAGGGCAAAAACATAAGATTTGAAGAATTACCATATAGTGAACAGGAATTAACATTTGAAGTTTTACATCAAAAATTAAAAGAAAGCATTCAGATTGAAACTTTTAATAAGGATACTTTAAAAACACTTAATTTATATGATAATAATAATGGATATAATAATGCAGCAGGACTTTTAGCGGATAGAAATCATTTTCCCGGCATTGATATTGTAAAGTTTGGCGAAAATATCAGTGTTATTCAAAAAAGGGCAACGATTGAAAATATATCCATATTAGAGGCATATGATAAAGCAATAGATATGTTCAGAGATTATTATCAATACGAAATAATAGAGGGAGCAGAGAGGAAAAGTGTAGAAAAAATACCGGAAGCAGCTTTTCGTGAAGCGATTGCAAATGCTTTGATTCATAGAGTATGGGATATAGAATCACAGATAAGAGTTCTGATGTTCGATGACAGGATTGAGGTTATTTCGCCCGGAGGTCTGCCGTCAGGAATAGCAGAAGATGAATACTTATCGGGTAAAATTTCTGTCTTAAGAAACAGAAATCTTGCAAATGTATTTTATAGGATCGGGTTCGTTGAAATTTTTGAAACCGGAATTACAAG
>CAYRAW010000260.1:0-4429 GCA_964422225.1 uncultured Roseburia sp. | reverse complement strand
ATAAAACTATAAAAAGTCGCGGAAAGAAGGTGATCTGAATGCCAATTAATATCACAGAAGAATTCGTTCGTTTTCTGATGAAGCAAAACGAAGAACAAAGCGCTCGCATTGCTGAGCTTTCTGCTGAGATTGCAAGTCTAAACCAGATCATCCGAGAACTGAAGGAACAGTTAAACAAAAACCCCAAAAACAGTTCCAAGCCGCCTTCATCAGACGGGCTTAAAAAGCCGACAGTTAAAAAGGATCGTAGTCTCCGTGAATCTTCCGGGAAAAAGCAGGGTGCTCAAAAAGGCCATGATGGCGTTCATCTCGCGGTTATTTCAAAACCGGATCATGTCAGGGATCATATGCACAAAGAGAAAGAATCCAGCGACAATATAAAGATGCAGTCACGAATACTTTCTGCACTTTTATGGCTGATAGAACTATTAATGCATCCGTCTGCTGGGTTTAAACCAGAAACGGTTTAGTCAGCAGACACTAATTAGTAAATGATAGGAAAAAGTAAGGCATCCAAAATGTGAAAGTATATTTTGGATGCCGTCTGCAGTAGACTAATCAATAATAATTCATAAAGGAAAAAATAGCAGAGCTGTTACAGTAAAAATACCATTATCCATTTCAAAATCTATAGAACCTTGATATTTTTTTACTATTTTTGATACATTTTTAAGTCCTAATCCATGTAGGGATTTATCCTTTTTTGATGTTAAAAAAAAACCTGATTTTTTCTCTGGAGATTCATAATAAGGATTACGTATTTGAATCATCAAGAATTGGTGAATGCGTCGAATTGATACTTCAATGAATAATGATTCTGATGATTGAGAAAACTGATCAAGAGCTTCAAGTGCATTGTCAATTAAATTGGAGAGTATAGTGCAGTAATCATCAGAGTTAATACCGGTGTTATAGGGTAGTTCTGCGTTAATATGCATAGTATAGCCTTTTTGTATTGCTGTAGCTCTTTTACAATTAAGGATTGCATCAACAATATCTACTCCAGTCCAAATGGAGTTTGCTAGTGTATTGATTGGAGTAGAAATGTGAGATATATAAGATTGAATATCTTCATTTTGGGCTTGCATTGCCATATGATATATTACTTGTAAGTGATGATTCATATCATGAAAAAGTTCTGCATTTGTAGAAAAAGATTGTTTCATAAATTCACATTGTTGTTCTAACAAGTAATTTTTTCCCTTTAATAATTTTATTTTTGATTTGAAAAGCATAGATGCCTCCTGGTCTAAATATAAGTTTTCCAAAACTGTAACATTCTTTCTTTTACTTCATACATACGAGCTTGACTTATTGCGAGATTAGTTCCATCTGATAAAATACATTCATTATTTTTAATACTCATAATGTGAGATATATTAACGATACATCCTCTATCAATAAAAAGAAATTCATTAAAATCAAGATCCTGATAGACTTCTTGCAAAGATTTTCTCACTTTATATGGATCTTGAGTACTAGTGGATAAATTTGTAAATAATAAAGCATTTTTTTCTTCGTGTGTTATGTACAAAAGATTTTTGTAGGGTATTCTTTCTAATCTATTTTGATTATGAATAATATATGATTTACTCATTTGAACTTGAATATAGGATGAAGCGTCGCATAGCGCATAATATAATTTATTCTTCATATTATTTTTTGGTATGTAACGAAAGATAGAAAGTTCATAAGCATCCAAAGCATATTCTAAGTGTGAAGTAATAAAAATGATCAATACTTCTGGTAAATAAGTTTTCATTATTGAGGCTAATTCCATGCCTGTCATTTCTGGCATTTCAATATCTAATAAGAGTAAATCGAAATGCATACCATCTTGCACTTCATAAAGTAATTCTTTGCTATTATGGAAAGTTTGTATTGTTGCGAAAATTTGATTTTCACAGAAACAATCCTGTGATAGAACTTCGATCATATGCAAAATAGAAGTCTCATCATCACATATTCCAACTTGTATCATAAAAATCAATCCTTTAAGTACATAATTATTGCTGTAAATTCATTATATACTAATGCAAGATAAAAACAAAATGGAATTTAAGGACAAAGTGGTTGGATTGAAGGACAAATAAATGTAAAACAATAATGATGTGATAGATTAAAAAAATAATAACAGAAAGAGGAAGGTATGGTATTATTATGAGCAATACTAATTGATTATTGGCCGAATAATTACGGAGGAATGGGAATCCATTTATACAATATTTCACATATTCTTTCGAAGTGGTATGATATTACGGTATGTTTTATGAATTTAGATTTAGAGGATAATACAACTCAATATAAAAGGTATAAAGACAATGAAATAGAAATAATTGAATTTCCAGTAACATATAAGCAGATTTGTGAAAAATATAATGATTCGGTAGATACAAAAAGGTATATGTTATCTTTAGCGACAGGATATTTAATCTCTGAAAAAATTGAGAAATTGATAGATTTAAAAAATGAGAAAGTAATAATTCATAGTCATTGTGAAGCATTTAATTTTACATGTGATTATTTAAAATTTAAATATGATGTTCCTGTTGTCAATACAATACATTACAAAAGCTGGGATTCTTTAAAAAATATTCAATGTGCATGGATAAATAGTATGTTTGATAAATCAGATAAATGTATTTTTGTAAGTAATTGGTTAGAAAGTGAATTAGAAAAATATTCTACCCAATGTATTGAAAAGAGTGTTGTAATTCATAACGGTGTAACGCAAAGTATGTTGCCTTTTAAAAAGAATCAGTATAAAAAAGAACTAAAAATATGTTGTGTAGGTACTTTGAAAAAAAGAAAAGGGTTTGATAGATTGATTTTGGCAGTTGCTAATATGAAAAATAAAGACTGCGTAAAAATTACTATTATTGGGTGTGGAGAAGAAAAAGAGAATTTACTTTCTTTGGCTGAAGCAAACAAGGTTCATGTAAGATTCACAGGATTTTTGGATTATGAATTGACTAGGAAAGAGATATATGATAGTAATGTGGTTGCTGTGCCGAGTAGAGAAGAGGCATTTGGATTGGTGGTTTTAGAAGCAATGGCCGAAGGAAAATGTTTAGTTGCAGCAAAAACAGGTGGAATCATTGAATTGGTTGAAAATAAAGAAAATGGGTATTTAGTTAATACCCAAAGTGAAATGACAGATATACTAGACTATTTGTACGATAATCCATATGAACTAGCAAAAATATCATGGAATGCATATACAGAGGCTGAAAAGTATGATTGGAAATATATAGCAGAAAAAACACGAAAAGTATATCGCGAAATAGAAAAGGATTGTTTTTTAGCTGATAAAGCAGTTTAAATGTTATTGGAAATGGAGATTAATAAATGGAAGTAAGTATAATTATTCCAATGTATAATGCTAGTAAAACTATTGAACGATGCATCGAGTCTATTATAAATAGCATTAATAATGATGTGGAGATTATTCTGATAGATGATGGTTCCAAAGATGATACAAGAAAAGTATGTAAAAAATATTCAACTACATATAAGAATATATTCTACTATTATCAGTCACATGCAGGAGTTTCAGCTGCACGTTACTATGGAGTTTTAAAATCCAGAGGAAAATATATTAGTTTTGTTGATGCTGATGATTGGTGTACTGAAGATAGATACAAAGTGCTGAGCCATATTATTACAAGCATCGACGCTGAAGTTATATTATTTGGTGCGTTAGAATATAAACATGGAAAAAATACAAAAAAGATATTAAATTGTAGTTTGCAAGAAGGATTATATGAGACAAAGGATATGTTAAATGATTATATATATCCTTTGTTTGGAAGATTAGAAACTGATAAAAAAGAATGTTCTGGTTATTTATGGAATACGGTAATACTAAGAGAACGATTGTTAGAAATTGATTTTCTTAATCAATTAAGTTTGATGGAAGATGAGGTAATTATCTTACAAGTGATATTAAAAAGTTCAAAAATATATGTGTGTAATAAATATTTATATTATTATGACAAAACAAACAGAAATTCTTTAAGTAGGAAAAAAGGATATTGGAATAATTATTGGGATGAAATACTGAAAATTTATGTAGTTAAGAAACGTATTGGAAAAGAGAATTTATTGGATGCAAATGAATACCAAAACAGATTAGGTATATTTTTAGTTCATAATTATTTGAGAAGTATAAGCAACGAAACATATTATGACAATCCAAATAATATTTTAGCGAGGCTAATGATTTTACGTAGAATGAATTCAAATAAGGTGCTTTCGGAAATAGGTCTAAGTGAATTAAGAAATTTAAAAAATATTGAAAAAAAACTTTTATGGTTAGCAACGCATAAGCTAAGCGTGTTAGTGTATTTTTATTATTTGATAAAATATGATAATACCTGGATTCTCGAGTTAACATGACGAGGTTGGTGACTCTACGCCAAGCGCTTCA
>CAYRAW010000259.1:0-4455 GCA_964422225.1 uncultured Roseburia sp. | reverse complement strand
CTTTTTATTATTATGATCGTCTATGTAAGACAGAGCCGCAAAAATTACTAGCACTAAAGTTAAAACTTCAAGCGTGTTCATATGGCATCACCCTCCTTCGTAAGACTAGAGGGTATAACAATCGGAAAAACACATCCTACATCCTTTTCAATTACAAGTAGTAGTATAACATATAAGGAACAAATGTTCACATAAAAAGAGGAGAATCTACTATTTAAATAATGTACTTTTCTTTCTCACGGTATCGTTGTATACTTGATTAAAATAAAATGAACTGACTATTGGGGGTACGATATGTTTTCAATTAAGGTGTTAAAGACTAATGGTGAAACAAAATTTGTAGAGCGTGGTGAGAAAGAGGCCTATCTGGTAGCCACCTCTGCCTACGAAGAAGGTGACCGCGTGGTATTGGAATACAGTGGAGAACCGAAATACTTCATGTTTCAGGCAGATGATGCTATGGGGGCATCATTGATTTATGTAACAGGAAACGTAGAGATCAAGGTGCCGTTTGGCGAACTGAGGGATGGCTATTCGCCTAAGGCATTTACGGGAGAATTGCATTATATCTATGCAAGAGAGGCTTATGAAGAAGAAATTTATGCATATCGTAATCAGGCGTTGAATGTGTATGATAATCATGATAACAGTAATTCTTATCCACATGCATCTGCCAATGTGGAAACGAGAGGCGAAGCTGTATTTGCAGCCAGAAATGCGATAGATGGCGTAAAAGCCAACAGTGCGCATGGTCAGTGGCCGTATGTTTCATGGGGCATCAATCGCAATCCGGATGCTGTACTTCGTATTGATTTTGGACACGAAATAGAAACTGACAAAGCTGTCATTTATTTAAGGGCTGATTTTCCGCATGATAACTGGTGGAAGGAAGTAACGCTGGCTTTTTCTGATGGAAGTACTGTAGTAGGACAGTTGGAGAAAATGGCAACAGGACAGACGATCACCTATCCGAAAAGGACTGTCAGTTGGGTGGAATTTAAAAAATTAATTCCTGCGGAAACTCAATCTCCTTTTCCGGCATTGACACAGTTGGAAATCTATGGGAAAATATCAAATTAGTTAGTATTAGAACGAAAGGCATGGTTATTTACAATGAATATTACAATTACAGGTAATCTTGGAAGTGGCAAATCAAGTATTGGTAAGATACTGAAGGATAAGGGATATGAAATTGTATCTACAGGAAATATCTTCAGACAGCTTGCCATGGATAAAGGACTTTCTGTTGAAGAGTTTAACAAACAGGTAAATGAGGCAACCAGAAATGGAGATCGTTCTGTTGATAAGATGATCGATGATACAACGGCAAAGATTGGCAAGGAACGAGATAATATTATGTTTGATTCCAGACTTGCCTGGCATTTTGTGCCAGACAGCTTCAAAGTGTTTGTTATTACAGATATCAATGAAGCCGGCAGACGTGTATTTAACGACAGTCTACGGGCTGAATCCGAGTCTTATGAGTCACAGGATGCCTGCAAGAAGGCTTTGATCCACAGACAGGAGATGGAGTCTGTCAGATTCAGGGAAATCTACAATATAGATTATTATGATATGAGTAATTATAATCTGGTCATCGAGAGTACCAATGCAGCTCCGGCAGAGATCGCAGAAGAAATTCTCCACAGACTGGAAGAATACAAAAGTGGAAAGTTCGAGAAGCTGATGGAGCTTAATCCTTCTTCAATCCACCCGACGATGAAAGAAACCGGAGAAGCAGTAGATGGTGTTGTAGCTGTAAATGAAGTAGATGGTGGCTGGTATGTATATAATGGTGCTAAAACATTGGAAGATACAAAAAAGACCGGTCGCAAATTTGTACCGGTCAAAGTAGTTGGTTCTCACAATTCTGAGAAAAGTTTTATGAATTTCTCTAACATGTAACCTTACACAATAATATCGTGCATAATTGGTTGATAGAAGAGTCTGCGAATTTCGTCAGGCTCTTTTGTTTGTCCAAGGATCCACATAAGTTTAGTCACGATAGCTTCTGTAGTCATGCTGTATGCTTCGATCAGGTCATAACGTTCCTTCATACAGTAGCCCACTTGATAGACTGCCATATCGCTTCCTTCATGGGGAACCTGCGTGGACATGATGATTGTTTTGCCCTTTGCGAGAAAATCATGGATTGCTTCTTCAAAACGGTTATTGCCATAAGAAGGAAGACCACCAACCCCGAAGCTTTCAATAACAACTGCATCATAATGCTCTCCGATATACTGCAGAATATCAGGATTGATACCAGGGATCAGTCGCAGCACGAAGATATTTGGGTTCAGATTATGATAGAATATTGGGATTTCATCCTGAATGATATCTGTAACATAAGGAATTACTTTGTGATTACGTATAATTCCGATTTCAGGGAAATCAATGCTCTGAAAGGCATTGAAGCTTTTGGTCCTTGTTTTGCGGGAACGGGTACCCAGTAAGATTTTGTGGTCAAAGAGAATGTGTACTCCACAGGCTCCATCATAAGCAGCATAGATGAAAGCATCAGCCAGATTCTGTCTGGCATCTGACTCCTTATCTGCAATGGACTTCTGCGAACCTGTAATAACAACAGGTTTGCGATTATTCTGGATCAGGTAAGAGAGAGCCGCTGCGGTATATGCCATTGTGTCTGTACCGTGAGTAATGACGAATGCATCATATTGATTATAATGAGCTTCGACACACTGTGCCATTGCCAGCCAGTGCGTGTAATAGATGTTGGTACTGTCAATATTAAACAACTGCAATGCATCAATCTGGCAATACTCCTGTACTTCCGGTACATAGTTGATGATTTCTTCTGAAGTAATGAGAGGTGTTAGTCCATTTGGAGTACTTTTAGATGCAATAGTACCTCCTGTTGCAATCAGCAGTATTTTTTTCTTTGCTGTTATTTTCATAAAGTCATATCCTTATATGCATAATTTCGAAGTACTTTTACCCATATTGTGTAAGCCGTACTGTTTTCATGAACATATCCATCCGAACTGTATTCAGGATAGATAGCCATATGAGAGTTCATCAGGTATTCTGCCAGATTAACAAATCCCCAGCCTTTTGTTTCACAGCTTGTCTGCATCAGACTGTTTGCCTTTTGAATAGAAGCATTGTTCAGCTGCCCTGACTGTGCTGTTTCAATGATGCAGGGGATAGATATCACATAGATAGATACCTGAGGGCTTTTTGCCAGAATCCGCCCGATCAGAGTTTCCATATCATTTACGTACTGAGATGGAGTAGAGCCGACCAGATCATTCATGCCAAAGCAGATAAATACTTTCTCAACATCTTCCATTTGAGATATGGAATCTTCGATATATTGAAGTTTACCATTGTAGGAGGGCATTACTTTTGCATGAGCAGTCAGTGCATTGGATGAAAGGGCAATTTTGGCAGAACAGCTTGTCTTTGCCAGAAAATAGGTAGTATCAGTTGCCATTGTATTCGAATGGGATTGACAGTAATTTGAAAAACCTACAGTAAGAGAGTCTCCAACAAATACTGTGTGCTCAAAGAAATTATCATAATCAGCATCCTGATATAGGGAAGCAGGGGATGCCTGCGCCTGTGTCAGACTTTGTACCAATGGGAGTGCGATTGGCTGGACCGCAGATTCTTCCACTGATGTTGATCCCTGTTGGGGAAACCCGGCTGCGATCAGTTCTTCCTCGTCAGGTTCTGCAATCGTTTCCTGACTGTCTGGCATATCCCTGAGGGTCTTAGCATATACTGATGATGAGGCGCATACATATGTGAATAAAATCAGTATAAGAGCAACGCCGATTATTTTCTTCTTTATAAATATTTTTTTGTACATATTAATAGCCATGCCTTTCTATAACTTGCAAATTTTGAACCAATGGCAAAATTTGCGTGCAAAAATTAATTTTCACACCAATCACTATTTTTGACACATCACTTGCGTATATGGGGGTGTGTCAAGAAAGTATCCGTAAACACAGATATTATATATGCAGATTATTGTTTAGACAATAGTTTGACCAAAAATAATAGTATGTTCTGTCGATGCAATTATACATAAAAACACAAAATATAACATAATAAATGGGAATGTAAGAAAAGTAATCAAAATATACTTTATTTATATTGAAAAATGTCGTACAATAATAAAAAAGGGAAAAGGGGGAATGTAACATGGAAGTTATGAAGCGAATGTCTGTGTATTATTGCAGAAAATGTGGCACTTTGGACTATGCCGATGGTGCATGTCCTAAATGTGGAAATAGGGATATTGTCAGAGCAGAAGAAGACTTTCTGACGGGGTATGTAATGGATCTCCAGATGAAACTTCCTTCTTACCTGTACGAAAATAATAACCGAATCAAATAGAAAACGTGCGCCACTAGGCACACGATGAAAACCGGTATTGCTGGATAATACCGGTTTTTGTGTTATCTCAATATAAATTAACTGATA
>CAYRAW010000258.1:0-4458 GCA_964422225.1 uncultured Roseburia sp. | reverse complement strand
ATAGTCCTCTGTTTCTTCTTTGAAAAAGCCCGGAACTACCAGAATCTTACCAGCCCCGGCTTTTTTCGCAGTATCCACATGACACTGTGCCCGCCTTGTCTCATCTTTTGAATCCATCTCATAGAATTCATAGACACAGCTTACATCCAGTCGCGCCTCCTTTAATAAATCATAAGTTTCTTTGTGTTCGTTCAAATATGTCATATTGATCTCAACCGCATCGACCCCGGCGTCCTTTGCCTCCTGTAAAAGAAAAGGAATCTCCTTCCCCGTCTGCTCTGCCGCCTGCAGAATGTGATCATAAAATACAGAAATTTTCATATATTTTTTTCCCCTCCTGTATACATTCATTCTTATTATAGCAAGTTTTGATTTCACAGGAAATACATAATCCGCTGCTTTATCTATTCATTGAATACTGTAACAACCATTTCCAGACCGGAACCACATCAATAATGATACCCTCACGATCAAGGGTTGCTTCTTCGCTGTTAGTAATAAGAAGACATTTGGATTCAGGAATGAAATTGTGTAGTTTGACAAAAGATCTGGTCTCCCTTTCTCTTGTGTCAATATCATCAAGAACCTGCATACTTACCTGAATGGCAAGGTTTTCGACTGGAACATAAAAGTCGATCTCTACGTTATTCTCAAAGAAGTAAACATTTTCCACACCATACCGTCTGATCAGTTCAATTGCCACAAGATTCTCTAACTGTGCGGATTTGCAGTCTAATAACATAAGACCAAGCAGCCCGGTATCCATGAAGTAATATTTAGGGGAGGTTTCTTTTTCCACAAGTTTTGCAGCGTAGTTTTGTAAAGTAAAGAGCATGTAGGAGTCTGTCATATATCCCACATAATTAATCACAGTCTGTTTTCCCAAAGAGGTACCGGCACTTTTTAAGATATTGGTTAGTCTGGTAAAAGATAATGGCTTGGTAACTGATTCAGCAATTTTCTTCAGGATCAGTCTGACTGCAAAATCATTGGAAATTTTATTTCTTGCAATAATATCTCCGAGATATACAGTCTGATAAATACTGCTTAAAAAAGGTTTCTTGTTCTTAATCTCAACTAATTCCGGAAAAGCACCATAGGTTACGTATTCATTGTATTGACTCAGAACATCAGCCTTGTCTTTTGTGCTGAGTACATCTAAGTAATTTTTCTCTTTTTTATTTGCAATAAGATATTCGGAAAAAGAATATGGGTATACATTAAGAATTACAAATCTGCCACCAAGCGTTGATGCTATCTCACTACTGAGCATTTTACTGTTACTGCCGGTTATATTGATCCTGTATTTCATATCAGCAATTCTACGGACAAACTTTTCCCATCCATCGACATTTTGAATTTCATCAAGAAATAAATAAGGTCTGTTATCTGTGCCGGCTATCTCCATGCCTATTTCCAGGATCGTGTTCAAATCTTCCGTTGTTATTTCCAAAAGTCGTTCATCTTCAAAATTCACATAAACGATCTGTGACAAAGGAATTCCTTTTTCTTCTAATTGTTTTATTTGTTGATACATTAAGTATGATTTGCCGGTTCTTCTGATACCAACAAAACAGTAATTGACATTGTTTTCCAGAGGGTATTGTCTGGTTATCAAGGGATTATTAAGATAGATATCTTTCTGATCAATCAATATTTGCTTTAGGGTGTCTCTATTCATAGCATTCTCCTTTATACAAGACAATTATATATCAATATTGTTCTACATACAAGACAAAAATATAAGTAAAATGTTCTGTATGAATACAAATTATACATAGTATATGCCTGTTTCATTTATATGATTCAACATCTGAATCCTGAAGTTGGCTTGGAATATTCCGATATTGTGAATTTCTTCATTTTCCCTTATAATTTACCTGTCATTCATTTAAACGGAGGTTTCATTATGAGATTTATATCATGGAATGTAAATGGGCTGCGTGCCTGCATTCAGAAAGGTTTTCTGGATTTTTTCAATACAATTGATGCAGATTTCTTCTGCATACAGGAATCTAAATTACAGGAAGGGCAGATTACACTTGATCTGCCGGGATATCATCAGTATTGGAATTACGCAGAGAAGAAAGGCTATTCCGGTACTGCCATTTTTGCCAGAAAAGAACCATTATCTGCCACTTATGGCATCGGCATCGAAGAACACGACAAAGAAGGACGCGTCATCACATTAGAATATGATAACTTCTATCTGGTAACCTGTTACACGCCCAATTCACAAAATGAGCTGGCAAGACTGCCTTACCGTATGCGCTGGGAAGACGATTTTCTCGCATATCTGCAAGCATTAGATGCCAAAAAGCCCGTCATACTGTGTGGCGACCTGAATGTGGCACACAATGAGATCGATCTGAAAAATCCATCGTCCAATCGCAAAAATGCCGGTTTCTCGGATGAAGAACGGGCTAAGATGACAACTTTGCTGGATGCAGGCTTCACGGATACTTTCCGCTATTTTTATCCTGATACGGAAAGCATCTATTCCTGGTGGTCATACAGATTCAAGGCGCGTGAGAAAAATGCCGGATGGCGTATTGATTATTTCATTACCTCAAAACGTCTGGATCAGGAATTGAAGAAAGCAGCGATCCATACCGATATCTTCGGTTCAGACCACTGCCCTGTTGAACTGGAAATCGATATATAATTATAATATCTTATTTTTCCAGAAGTTCTTCCATTGTATGCCATCCCAGTACTGCACATTTTACTCTCGCCGGTATATGAGAAATATCCTGCAATGCAGAGCCTTCTTCCAGCTCTTCTATTTCTTCGGCAGATGCTTCTCCTTTGATCATTCGAAGGAAAATATCTGCCAGATGCATTGCCTCGTCTTTTGACTTTCCAATGATAAGTTCCAGCATAATATCCGCAGATGCCTGGGAAATCGCACATCCATCGCCCACATAGGCTCCATCCGTGATCTTGCCATCTTCTACCTTAAGCTGCAGGATAATGTCATCTCCACAGCTTGGGTTCACACCTTCCAGCACCAGATTCGCGTCATCCAGCTTATGCTTATGCACAGGATGCTGATTGTGATCGATCAGTATTTCGTGATAAAAGGTATTACTCTCCATAACCCATTTTCCTCCTAACCTGACTTAGACTCGCCAAGAAGCGGTCAATATCCTCCTTTGTATTATAAAAGGCAAAACTTGCCCGGGCACAGGAACGGATTCCCAGATGAGCCAGAAGCGGCTGCGCACAATGGTGTCCTGCCCTGATGGCAACTCCATCTTCATCCAGAATGGATGCCACATCATGTGGGTGTACATCCTGTACTGCGAAGCTGATAATACCATGGTGTTCTTCCCAGTTGGGACTGCCTACGATCTGTATCCCCGATATCTGCTGCATACCTTCAAAGGCATATTTCGTAAGCTCCTGCTCTTTACAGACGATATTGTCCATTCCTATCGAATCCATATAATCCAGTGCAGCCGCCAATGCAACCGCGCCACCGCCATTGACCGTTCCCGCTTCGAATTTATGTGGCAGTTCTGCATAGGCAGCTCCTGTTCTGGTCACATATTCGATCATCTCACCACCGCTTAAAAATGGTGGCATCTGCTCTAACAGAGCCTCTTTACCATACAAGACACCGATTCCCATAGGTGCCATCAGTTTATGCCCGGAAAAGGCAACAAAATCTGCATCTAACTTCGTCACATCCACCTTCATATGCGGTGCACTCTGTGCTGCATCCACCAGAATAACACCACCATTTGCATGAACCTTCTCAATGATCGCCTCTACCGGATTGATACAGCCCAGTACATTCGATACATGTCCGATTGCTGCCAATTTTGTATGTGATGTAATTTTATTCTCGATTTCCTGCGCTGTCAATGTTCCATCCTGCTCACAATCCAGATATACCAGTCTGGCTCCGGTAGCTTTTGCCACCATCTGCCAGGGAAGCAGGTTGCTGTGATGTTCCATAACAGTAACCAGTATCTCATCATCCGCATTCAGAAAGTTCAGACCATAACTGTATGCCACCAGATTGATGCTCTCTGTTGTATTTCTGGTAAAGATGATCTCCTTCGTACTTCCTGCATTGAGGAAGCATCTGACACGCTCCCTCGCATTTTCATACTGTTCTGTCGCCTCTACTCCTAATTCGTAGAGTCCTCTCAGCGGATTGGCATTATATTTCTCATAGAAATTCTTCTCTGTCTCTAATACAGAAACCGGTCTTTGTTCCGTAGCTGCATTATCCAGATAAGCGATGGACCGATTCATCAGCAGAGGAAAATCTTTCCTATAATCCGTCATGATATGCCTCTACCTCCTTGCGTACATCTTCGTCCGGGATCAGGCTGCACAGGGCATCTATCTTTGCTTTTGCAATGATACGCTCTGCTTCTTCCTTGCTGATTCCGCGGGACCCCAGATAAAAGAGCATTGACTATCCAGTTTACCAATCGTAGCACC
>CAYRAW010000257.1:0-4483 GCA_964422225.1 uncultured Roseburia sp. | reverse complement strand
TATCCAATGGACAGTGATAGTGACAGAAATAGTTTATGGGAATACAAAGAACGAGTCCTTAAATATTTTACTATGGAGCAGATCCAGCAAGGAATCAGAACCTTTCCTGCCACAGAAAATAACAAAGTATCTCAATAGGAGAAGACACAATGTTACAGTTCTTTCAAAAAACAAAAGGTTCCGTTACGATATTTTTAGTTATCATTTTAGTGCCGGTCATTGCGGTATGTACTATCTTTGTAGATGCCAGCAGAATCAAACTGGCTCAGGGAATGGCACAGTCATCAGCGGATCTTGCACTAAATACAGTATTGACACAGTATGATGAGAAATTATCAGACTATTATGGACTTATGGCATCCTGTCAGGATGTAGAAGAATTCTATGGAGTATCACAACAGTACTTCGTGGACTGCATGGTGTCACAGGGCATTAGCGTGACCCTGGCACAGGAGTTCGCAGAAGATATTACCGAAATAGTAAAGGGAAATGCAACCATAAATGATTTTATCGCCATAGATCAGGATAAGACTTCGGCAACTATAGCATCACCGGCTAATGCCAATCTGGCAAATCCCGTCATGATGAAGGAAGAAGTCATAGAATTCATGAAATACAGGGCACCGATCGAACTGGTAGGTGAACTGGATGGTGATAAGAAAGGTTTAGTAAATAAATTAACCAGTGTACAGGATAAGATCGAACTCATGCCCACAGAGACTAAGATCGAAAAGGAAAAAAACGATTACTATGTAGCAGAGAGCGAGCTGATGGAAAAAGCGTTGGAGGTATATGAAGCATTAAAGGAGTATGAGAAATTCCTCCCCAAAGATGCAACTGCCTTTGACAAAAACTACATGGAAAACACTGTACAGAAGAATATGGGTACATCCAGTACCGAAACTTCTCTGGAAGGTCTGCTTAAGGATTACAGGGAATTACACAGAAAATATGTATCTAACTGGGCAAATACCAAGAACAGGACAGAGTTTACTTCGGTAAAGACCAGAGTAAGCAATGCCAATATATCAGCAGAAGGCAGTGATGTATCGAAAGACAGTGTAGTGTCTGCGATCAAAGACTGTACCAAGAAAAGAGAAGATTTTGATAAGGCAAAAGAGAAACTTAATACGGTATTATCCGGAATCACTTTTGCCAAAGCAGACCAGTCTACGGTAAATCATATCCAGTACTGGGTGCAGATGGAAGATGGAATTGTAAAATCATCTGACGGGGATGTATATGGTAAATATACCTCTGCACTGATAGATTTCCTCAAAGCCAAGAAAAAAATGGAAGTCTATTATGCAAACAGAGCACCCAGAGTCGAAATGGAAGATACGGGAGAAGTAGATCCTGTGACCGGTTTACCAATAATGGAAGAGGTCGAGTATGATATCAAGGATGATGAATTTGAAAGTGGAAAAACGATAGAATCGGCATATAACAGCGAATCATCATCCGCAAGCAGTACACAGTCAGGTTACACCAGTGACAGTATCTATAACATATCCTCCTATATGGAGACCTATTCCAAGGAGGGACTCAACACATCCAACCTGAACAATGTAGACCGGACACTGGCAGAAAATGATATAAAAGATGCACTTAAAAATATCAAGGCAGAGTATGATGACCTCGTAGAGGCACAGAAACGCCTGAAAAAAGTAATAAACTTGCTGCCTGATGTGGTGGATCTGGTAGCTGAATATGATAAGACCTATGATATATGGACACAGGATGTAGAAGCCAACAAGGATAAGATGGATAAAAGTGATACCATTAAGCAGGACTATTATGAGATACAGAAGATTAATGGCAATGGGGACAGCATACCGGATACTTACCAGGACAGTATTATAACAAATGAGTCTCTGGTGCGTATAGACATTAACCCCAGCGATGTAACTGACCTTCAGAATAAGCTGCAGGGTATCTGGGATATGCTGGACAGTTACCGCAATGCAATGGAGACAGTGAAGTACCGTGGCTGCCAGATCCTGGGCAGAAAAGCCAGCAGTAATACATATTATACGAGCGAAGGAATCTATAGTTTTGCTCAGTTCGAGAGTGCGGCAAAGGGTAATCTGTGTTCAGAACCGGCAGTAGATACGGATCAGATACCGGTAATACAGACGGAACTGGATGCATATATAGAGCAGACCTGGAATATCACCTGGGATTATACAGTGCTGACAGACATTACAGAAGGTAAGAGCGGTAACAGCCCGTTACTGCATACATCTGACTGGGAAAGTGACAGCAATATCGCAATTTTTGACAGTTGGCTGCATGCGAAATTTCCAGATGATGAGCCAACGCTGGAAGAAACAAAGAGTATTCTCAAGAAATTCAAAGAGATGATGAAACAGCTAAAGGAAAGTGCAACAGCCAACTTTGGTACATATACTAATTTCTACAAGGAAAAAGAAGAAATCAGTGGAAAGTCCAATCTGCCGTCCAATGGTGTAACTGCCAATACGGAACAGTTGTTTTCAGAAGATGAAAATGACGGTGATGAAGATTCCCTGAGTAATACGCTGGACTCCAGCTCCAGTGTAGGTGGGCTGTTTGATAAACTGGATTTTGCAACACTGCTCACAGATGGCAGGGATAACCTCTATACCGTGGAATATATCATGAATATGTTCTCTTATGAGACAACTGCTCTGGAACAGTTATATCTGATAGAGGGTGGTGGTACAGACAGCGATGATATCTACAAGATGCGTGATGGAAACAGGATCAGTCCCAAGACTGCCAAGGATTACTATGATACGCCACTGAAAGAGACTGCCAGTGAATCAGCGAAATGGTGGAATACAAAAAAGACATCCACGGATAATAAGAGTCTGACTAACAAGATGATGGATAAGGATAATAATATCTCTTATGGAAATGAAGTAGAGTATATCCTGTGCGGCGGAACAAATGAAGAAAACCACAGTAAAATAAATACGTCACTGTTCTTTATCAGATATGCATTGAATTTGGGACCGATACTGCAGGAGTATTGGAATGATGATAAGTTAAATCAAATTGCAATGGAAATTTCTGCAATGACACAAGGAATTATTCCGGCACCTTTGTTTAAACTTGTGGTTGTATTAGGTATAAATGCAGCAGAATCGGCAGTAGATAGAAACTACTTATTAGCAGGATTACCTGTGGCATTTTATAAAGAGGATTCAGGACATCAGTTATTTGTTCAACTTAACATAAGTAATGTAAATGATTTTAAAGATGCGGTATCTAGTAAAAATACAGATTATGCCAGTTCGATAATGAATGTATCGCAACCTGCAATTAAGGATTCGCTGGTATCTTTTGCTTATAGTGACTATATCAGCGTATTTCTCTTCATAGAATTGTGTACATCATCGGATAATGTCTACAAACGAACAGCAGATGTGATACAGACCACAATGGCGCAGAATGATTCAGAGTTTGTATTGTCTAAATCATTAACCTATTATACGATAGAAACGAAGGTGCGGGTGAAGCCAATGATGATGACATTACCATATGCACAGCAGAGTGGAGTCACTGTGACGGATACAGATACCTGGAATACCTTTGAGTACAAAACATCCAAGGGGTACTAATAAATATAATTAATATTATGAAACGTATAGTTGTAACACTATACAGAAAGAGGGAAAAATGAAAAAGAAATCGTTAAAAGCAGTAGGAACAGTACTGGCAGTATGCCTGTGTGCAACAGCCTGTGGAAGTACAGCTTCCACTACAACAGAAGATAACACAGTGAACAGTGAAACAAAGGAAGCATCAACAGAACAGGCATCTGTGGTACAATCGCAGGAAACAGCAGAGGTATCACAGGATGCAAAAGAGGCATCCGTAGATAATTTCACAGTAACTTATCTGGATGATGGAACCGTTATGTTGTCAGATTATAGGGGAGATGAGGAATCAATAATAGTACCGGGTGAAGTAAATGGGAAAAGTATTACAGTAATAGAATCAAACACATTTGCTAACCATGCGGAATTAAGATCAGTAATATTACCAGATTCATTGATAGAGATAAAAAGTAATGCTTTTATTAATTGCGATAATATTACAAATGTTCAGTTTGGAAATTCACTTGAAATAATTGGAAAGGGAGCTTTTTCATCCGCTAAGATAGAAAGTATTAATTTTCCGGAATCTATAAAAGAAATTGGAGATGTAGCGTTTTGCTGGAATCCAATTAAAGAATTAAATATTCCTCACAATTTGGAAGTGGTACATGCATCTACATTTTCGTGTTTAGATATTGAATTTTTAGATGTTCCGGGAAATATAAAAAACATAGAAGATGAGGGATTTAGTGACTGTAAATTGCTTCAAGAAGTAACCATGGAAGACGGAGTAGAGGTAATTGGAGAGAGCGCTTTTAAAGGATGTGATGTGTTAGAAAAAGTTACTTTAGCTTCAACAGTTCAATCTATAGGTTCAGATGCTTTTAGAGAATGCCCGA
>CAYRAW010000256.1:0-4500 GCA_964422225.1 uncultured Roseburia sp. | reverse complement strand
CAGATACTGCAAGGCATATTACATTTAAGCCTCTGGCGGATACTTTATATTATGATTATGAGGGCAAAAAACATATTAATATATATAAGAAGAGAATATTTGAGAAATATTTGAAAGATGATGCGTCGCAGGATGTGAAAATGTCTGTAAAAATCGTAAATCAGACCATGTATGTTAATGTTGTCTTTTCCAGAGTGTGCGAAAAGCTTATAGAATTCTGTGTAGAGGCAGAACGCTGTGGACTGCTTACCTATGAAAAAAGCATTACGGTATTGTTTGATATGTTTGGATTCAGAAAAGACGAATTTGACAGATTGAATAATGAGGATAAGTATTTGCAGACAATGAATGATTCGCAGGAAAGTACAAAAGGTTCCATTGCAGATTACATAGTAGGAAACAGTATTGTTGATGTTGGTTCCGGTGGCGGTATCATGCTTGATCTGCTTGAGAGTAAATATCCTGATAAGGAGATCATAGGAACAGACATATCAACTAATGTAATAGAAACGCTTGAAGATAAGAGGATGAAGGAACGTCATCACTGGAGAGTCGTAAAGCATAATTTCGTTGAGGGCGCATTTGAACAGAAAGTTGATACGGTTATTTTCTCCTCCATTTTACATGAGGTCTTTTCCTATACTGAAACAAAAAATGGAAGATTTGATATTGAGACAGTTTATGAGGCACTGCACAATGCATATGATTCTTTGAATACAGGGGGAAGAATCGTTATCAGAGATGGTATTAAGACTTCAAGATATAAGAATGAAGAGCAGAATCTCTTGCGCATAAAATTCCTGACCAGAGAAGGAATTGTCTTTTTCAAAAACTATGTAAAAGATTTTAAGGGCTTACCTGATGTAACAAAGAACAGACCGCTTATCATTGATGAAAAAGAAAATTATGCGGTGGGTGATCTGAATTTTATGAGGGAATTTCTCTATACATACACATGGGGAAATGAGTCATACAGCCATGAAGTGCAGGAACAGTTCGGATACCTTACATTAGATGAATACAGAAGATTCTTTGAAAGAACAGGTGCAAAAGTCATAGAAGCAAGGCAGTTTTTGGAGCCGGGTTATGAGCAGCATCTATCCTCGCTGGTTCAGTTATATGACGCAAAAGGCACCCAAACGGCTGCATATCCGGATTCTAACTGCATTGTAGTAGTAGAGAAGCAATAGACTAAAATAATGAGTAAATTAAGTATACAAGTTCTTTTCCATCTATGGTAAAATATACATATATAATGAGCAGTTTTATCCTGTATATGTATCCTTATTATGGGTGCATGTAGTATGCAGTGTATGAAGCATAAGACTAGACTGGCGAAATATATATCACTTCTGTTAATGGTAAGTGCTATATCAATAGCAGGATATACTTTGATACTTTTTTCGCATACTTATAGGGGAATGTCTATTGGAAACAGTATCTTTCTGGCAGGTACTTGATTAAATGGGTATAAATGTGACAGAAAAATAAAAAGATCAGGAAAGGTATGGTAGTTAACTGAAATGATATTTGAAAGTCATGCACATTATGATGATGAGGCATTTGATGAGGACAGGGATACATTACTGTCCTCTATGCGTGATAATGGAATAGAATATATTGTAAATGTGGGGGCTAGTCTGCAAAGTACCCGTACAACAGTGGAACTGACCAGACAGTATCCCTTTATTTATGGGGCAGCAGGTGTTCATCCCAGTGAAACTGCTGAACTGAATGAAGATAATTTTAAATGGCTTGCAGAGCAGTGTAAAGATCCCAAAGTTGTTGCTGTCGGAGAAATCGGACTGGATTACTATTGGGAAGAGCCCGATCATGACATACAGAAAATGTGGTTTATCCGTCAACTGGAACTTGCCGGAAATTCCAAGAAACCGGTCATTATTCATTCCAGGGAAGCAGCAAAAGACACTTATGATATTATGACGGCACAGCATGCAGAAGAAATAGGCGGGGTTATCCATTGCTATTCCTACAGTGCAGAAATGGCACTTGATTATATTAAAATGGGATTTTATATAGGAATAGGCGGTGTTGTTACTTTTAAAAATGGCAAGAAAATGAAGGAAGTAGTACAGGCAATCCCAATAGAAAGAATATTGCTTGAAACAGATAGTCCATATCTTGCACCGGAACCTAATCGTGGAAAAAGAAATTCTTCACTGAATATTCCCTATATAGCACAGGAAATAGCACAGCTTAAAGGACTTAAACCTGAAGAAGTAGAACAGATCACGAACCAGAATGCAAAACAGTTATTTGGCATCAGTTAAGCACAGAAAGGATATTGTAGATGGCAACACTTGGAAATCCAACCAATACCGTAGAAGTATTGAAAAAATATAATTTTAATTTTCAGAAGAAATTCGGACAGAATTTTTTGATCGATTCTAATATTTTGGAGCATATTGTAGATGCGGCAGAAATAACCAGGGACGATTGTGTACTGGAAATTGGTCCCGGAATTGGTACAATGACTCAATATCTGTGTGAACGGGCGAGAGAAGTAGTCGCTGTGGAAATTGATAAAAATCTGATTCCTATTCTGTCTGATACATTATCTGCATATAATAATGTAACGGTCATTCATGAGGATATTTTAAAAGTAGACATTAATCGTATTGTTCAGGAAAAGAACAGTGGCAGACCCATAAAGGTCGTTGCGAATCTGCCATATTATATTACAACGCCTATTATTATGGGACTGTTTGAAAGTCACGTACCACTTGACAGCATAACGATCATGGTACAGAAAGAAGTTGCTGACCGTATGCAGGTAGGGCCTGGTACGAAAGATTATGGCGCATTGTCATTAGCAGTACAATATTATGCCAAACCGGAAATTATGCTGACCGTTCCGTCAGCATGCTTTATGCCAAGACCTAATGTAGATAGTGCAGTGATCCGGTTAAGCAGATATCAGGAGCCACCGGTATGTGCTCAGAATGAAAAACTGATGTTTGATATTATTCGCGCATCGTTTAATCAAAGGCGTAAAACTCTGGTCAATGGTTTATCTAATGCATCAGGACTTAAGGTAACCAAGGATCAGGTCGTGGCGGCACTGGAACAAATGGGATTATCAGTAACAATACGTGGGGAAGCATTAACGCTTGAACAATTTGCCAGACTTTCAGACATCCTTGGAAAAACCGTTTAATTATTGAAAACTCTATATGTGGTAGCGTTGACATAAGAAAATCGTTATGCTAAACTTTATATAGTAAAGTAGTCTGTCAACAAGAAAAATTTTTTGCATTGTCAGACAATAGAGTTGGTAGAGCGAATGTGCCAAAAGGGGAAATGGCTTACAGAGGTGATTTTACTTGGATAAATATGAATATAAGCTTCGTTCTGATGAAATAGTGAAGCTGATTGAAGAAGAAAAATATGCAGAGGCTGCCAGTATTGCAGATACGATAGACTGGCGTAGGGTCAAAAGCATTATAATGCTTTTAAAAGTGGCAGCTCTCTATAGAGTCAATAGACGGAATGAGGACAGTAAGGCTGTTTTACAGCTTGCCTATGACCGTTATCCTACGAACCGTTCGGTTGTGTATTCCCTGTGCGAAGTATCGATTGAATTAGATGATGTAGTTGCAGCGATAGAATATTATAAGGAATTTGTAAAGCTGGCACCACGTGATAATGGTGTTTTTACGTTGCGTTATCGGATACTGGAAGCGCAGGAAGCAAGTCTTGAAGAGAGAATAGAACTGCTGGAAGAACTTAAGAAGAGAGATTATCAGGAAGAATGGGCTTATGAACTGGCTTATTTATATCACAGAGTTGGTCTTGCAACCAAATGTGTAGAAGAGTGTGATGATTTGATCTTATGGTTCGGAGATGGTCCATATGTAATGAAGGCAATGGAACTTAAGATGCTTCATGCACCATTGACACCGATACAGCAGAAGAAATATGATATGGCGCAGGCACAGCAGTCAGAAAGCAGCTATACAGAGGATAATTATGCCGAAGAGGAGGAGTATCCTCAGGATAATTATGAATCTATGGGTTCAGTAGGCAGTGCTTATCATGATACGGGCTCAATTGATATGAGCCAGTATAATACGATCAATCTGCAAAAGGTCGTAGCAGAGAGCATGAAAGAACTTTTCCCGGATGATGAAGATATATTCGCAGAGGAAAAAGCAGAAATTTCCCAGCCTGAATCGATTATTGAGGAAGAAACAACGGCAGAAGCATCTGATGAGGGAATAGAAGAGGTAAAGCCTGAGAATGTACCTGTTCATACAAGCCGTGTAGCCCAAATGCTGACAGACGTGTCAGAAGTACAACCGGAACCTAATACAGGTGCGATCAGTAAGGTATTTGTACCAGGGGATGATGCCCGTGCAATCAGACAGGATACAGATATAGAGACTCTTCGGGATACAACAGAGGAGTCTGTACAGGAAGAGCATACCCGTTTGGAGCAGAACGGTGAGAATGTATATGAGGAACCGCCAGTACCGGAAC
>CAYRAW010000255.1:0-4508 GCA_964422225.1 uncultured Roseburia sp. | reverse complement strand
TATAACATAGATATGCGTAACGCTTTATTTTGTGCGTGTTTATATTACCCAGAGTATAATTTATATGCTTATGAAGAACTCAAGTTTAGCTTGGGTTCTTTTCTTTAGTACGAGTTTTTACATTTGGCTTGCATTTGTAAGCAGGGTATAGTATATTGAATCCGGATTTATGAAACAGTTTGGTAAATAAAATATAGTTAGCGAATCTTTGGGACCATGGAGAGTATGAGTATACGCTTCATGTTTTTTTATACCCCAAAATCATAGAAAATAAAGGAGTTATATTATATGGAATTTACCAATTTTACAACATTAGTGAGGAACGAAGTAGAGAAGAGAGCAGGAGAAAATTATCATGTAAAATTAAATGATGTGGTAAAAAATAATGGAATTATACTAAGAGGAATTACATTGATGCAGGATGACAGTAACATCTCTCCAACGATATATCTTAATCCCTATTATGATGCATATGAAAATGGAGAAACAACACTTGGAACCGTAATTGATGAAGTTCTGGATACATATGAGCGTAATAAAGTAAACAGAAGCATAGATATGAGATTTTTTCTGGATTATGATTCTGTAAAGACCAGAATTACGTATAAACTTATTAATACAGAGAAAAATAAAGAATTATTAGATGATATCCCACATATTCCATTTCATGATCTCTCGATAGTATTTCAATGTCTGATTTCAGGAGAACGGTTTGGAAATGCAACAATTCTTATTCATAATGTACATTTGCGGTTGTGGAAGGTAAATGCAAGGGAATTGTATGAACGCGCGATGGAAAATACTCCTGTACTTCAAGGATATGATGTGACAGATATGAATACAGTGCTTGAAGAGATGCGGGCATTTGAAGGAATTGAAGATGCAGAATATGAAGAAGATATGCAGCAGCAGGTTCCAATGTATGTGCTTAGCAATAAATCAAGAGTGCATGGAGCGGCATGTATATTATATCCGGATATTTTAAAAGATTTCGCATCAGTGGTAGAAAAGGATCTGTATGTATTGCCTTCATCAATCCATGAAGTGATCCTTTTACCGGCAGAAGGAACGGAAGACAGTGAACAACTGAAGTTAATGGTACATGAAATTAACGAATCACAAGTAGAAGATGAGGAAGTACTTTCAGATTCTGTTTATTTCTACAGAAGAAGGGATGATGCTTTTTATCAGTTGTAAATAAATCTAAAACAAATGTTATGTAAACGACCACACACCCTTTGCTGGAAGAAAAAGTAAATAATTGTGAAAAGTCTTACATATAATAAAATAGGAACAAACGATATAAATTGAAATGGCAATAAATGAAAGAGCTTACACTAAAATATTACAATACAAGCTATAAATTGATAATCTTTAAATGAGAATATGAAAGAATGAAAACATAAAATATAGTCGCAAATTTTTTCATTTTTTATTTGATAAATTATTGACAATTAACCATATTATGTTTATCATTGAGTCATGTCAAGGTAACGGTGTCAGTCGGAGTGCATGTTATAATGTATTTTCCGATGGGACTGATACAGACACCAAAGAAGGGTTACTATGAAAAGTAAACCAAATCAGGTAAAGGAGATCGTGAGTAAATGAAGAAGTGGGTTTATATGTTTAGCGAAGGCGACATGACAATGAGAAACCTTCTCGGTGGTAAAGGTGCTAACCTCGCTGAGATGTCAAGCATCGGCCTTCCTGTTCCACAGGGATTTACAATTACAACAGAGGCTTGTACTCAGTACTATGAGGATGGCCGTAAGATCAACGACGAAATCATGGCACAGGCTATGGACGGCGTTAAGAAGATGGAAGAGATCAATGGTAAGAAGTTTGGAGATTTAAAGAATCCTCTTCTTGTATCTGTTCGTTCAGGTGCTAGAGCTTCCATGCCAGGTATGATGGATACAATCTTAAACTTAGGTTTAAATGATGATGTGGTAGCAGCTATGATCGCTGGCAACCCAGATCCTAAGTTTGAGCGTTTCGTATATGATTCTTACAGACGTTTCATTCAGATGTTCTCAGACGTTGTTATGGAAGTTGGTAAGAAATATTTTGAACAGCTCATCGATAAGATGAAGGAAGAGAAGGGCGTTAAGTATGATGTTGAATTAACAGCAGCAGACTTAAAGACATTAGCAGAACAGTTCAAGGCTGAGTACAAGAAGCAGTTAGGTGAAGATTTCCCTTCAGATCCTGTTACACAGTTAAAGTTAGCTATCGAAGCAGTATTCCGTTCATGGGATAATCCTCGTGCTAACGTATATCGTCGTGATAATGATATCCCTTATTCTTGGGGTACAGCAGTTAACGTAATGCCTATGGTATTCGGTAACTTAAATGATGAATCCGGTACAGGTGTTGCATTTACACGTGATCCGGCAACCGGCGAGAAGAAGCTTATGGGTGAGTTCTTAAAGAACGCACAGGGCGAGGACGTTGTTGCTGGTGTTCGTACACCTATGCCTATCGCTCAGATGGAGCAGGAGTTCCCAGAAGCATATACAGAGTTCGTTAAGGTTTGCGAAATCCTTGAGAACCACTATCATGATATGCAGGATATGGAGTTCACTGTTGAGAACAAGAAGCTCTATATGTTACAGTGCCGTAACGGTAAGAGAACAGCTCAGGCTGCATTAAAGATCGCTTGCGATTTAGTTGACGAGGGACACAAGACAGAAGCTGAAGCAGTAGCTATGATCGATCCTCGTAACCTTGATACATTATTACATCCTCAGTTCGATGCTAAGGCATTAAAGGCTGCTACACCTCTTGGCAAGGGACTTGGTGCTTCACCTGGTGCTGCTTGTGGTAAGGTTGTATTTACAGCTGATGACGCTGAAGAGTGGGCTGCAAGAGGAGAAAAGGTAGTACTTGTTCGTCTGGAGACATCTCCTGAAGATATTACAGGTATGAAGGCTGCTCAGGGTATCCTGACAGTTCGTGGTGGTATGACATCTCACGCTGCAGTAGTTGCACGTGGTATGGGTACTTGCTGTGTATCCGGTTGTGGTGACATCGTTATGGATGAAGAGAACAAGAAGTTCACATTAGCTGGACAGACATTTACAGAAGGTTCTGAAATCTCTATCGATGGTACAACAGGTAACATCTATGCAGGCATCATCCCTACAGTAGATGCTTCTATCGCTGGTGAGTTCGGTCGTGTTATGGCTTGGGCTGACAAGTATAGAAAGTTAAAGGTTAGAACAAACGCAGATACTCCAGCAGATGCTAAGAAGGCTCGTGAACTTGGCGCAGAAGGTATCGGTCTTTGCCGTACAGAGCATATGTTCTTTGATCCTGAAAGAATCGCTGCATTCCGTGAAATGATCTGCTCTGATACAGTAGAAGAAAGAGAAGAAGCTCTTGAGAAGATTCTTCCTTATCAGCAGGGAGATTTCAAGGCTCTGTATGAAGCACTGGAAGGTAACCCAGTTACTATCAGATTCCTGGATCCACCTCTTCATGAGTTCGTTCCTACAGAAGAAGCTGATATCGAGAAGCTTGCAAAGGCTAAGAATAAGTCTGTAGAAGAAGTAAAGGCTATTTGTGCATCACTTCATGAGTTCAACCCTATGATGGGTCATAGAGGATGCCGTCTTGCAGTTACTTATCCTGAAATCGCTAAGATGCAGACAAAGGCTGTTATTCGTGCAGCTATCGAAGTTCAGAAGGCACATGCTGACTGGACAGTTAAGCCAGAAATCATGATTCCTCTTGTTTGTGAAGTTAAGGAATTAAAATATGTTAAGAAGGTAGTTGTTGAAACAGCTGATGCTGAAATCGCAGCTGCAGGCGTTAAGTTAGAGTATGAAGTAGGTACTATGATCGAGATTCCTAGAGCAGCTCTTACAGCTGATGAAATCGCCAAGGAAGCTGACTTCTTCTGCTTCGGTACTAACGATTTAACTCAGATGACATTTGGCTTCTCTCGTGATGATGCTGGTAAGTTCTTAAATGCTTACTATGATACAAAGATCTTCGAGAACGATCCATTTGCTAAGTTAGACCAGACAGGTGTTGGTAAGTTAATGGAGATGGCTATCAAGTTAGGTAAGCCAGTTAATCCAAACCTTCACATCGGTATCTGTGGTGAGCACGGTGGAGATCCTTCATCCGTAGAATTCTGCCACAAGATTGGTCTTGATTATGTATCTTGCTCACCTTTCCGTGTACCTATCGCAAGATTGGCAGCAGCACAGGCTGCTATTGCGGACAAGAGGAATTAGGCAACAATATATTTATTTCTGCAGCTTAACGGTAACGAGAGCGGATGTGCAGGCATTTATGGCTGAACGTCCAGAGTATACAAAAGCGAACAGATTTAAAGATATTGAAGTAAAAGTCTATATATAAAGTTCTGCAAGGGAAAGCATTTATTGCTTTCCCTTGTTTGATGTTTGGGAATAAGCCCTTTTATTTGGGGTTGTTCCCTTTTTTTACTTTATAGGATTAGGGTGTCAAAAGCACCATTTTAATATTTGACTTTG
>CAYRAW010000254.1:0-4626 GCA_964422225.1 uncultured Roseburia sp. | reverse complement strand
TATGAGGATACAGAGCGTAGTTCTGGAATACCATTGCGATATCTCTGTCCTTAGGCTCTACATCGTTAACTACTCTGTCACCGATCTTTAATTCGCCAGAAGAGATATCTTCCAGACCAGCGATCATACGAAGTGTTGTAGACTTACCACAACCTGAAGGTCCTACGAAAATGATGAATTCTTTATCAGCGATTTCAAGATTAAAGTTCTTTACTGCTTCGAATCCGTTAGGATATACTTTGCAGACATTTTTTAAAGATAAACTTGCCATTTCTTTTTCCTCCCGAGAAAAATTATCTTAATTACTAACTGTACTTAGTATAGAATATTATGTTTCAAATTGCTATGCCATAATTCAACAAAGATTTTTTGGACATTATGTAAAAAGTGCTTACTCATCAGTGATTTCTACTGATAAGTAAGCAACTTGCCTAACTTGTCTCAATTTTCGTGTACAGATTGCTGAATTATGCAAACCAATTGATTCTCTTTTTACTTCTTAGATGCTTTATTTTCAGACATTTGTTCCATACTTTCGCTTCCTGCAAATATACCGCTGTCTTCAGATCCGCTGTCAGACTTTTCTTCTTCCTTAGGAGCCAGAGCATCCTCATACTTTTTAAATATTCTAAGGAAAAGAAATGATTTCAGATAAATCATAAGTCCTATCGCCAGCAAAACAATGACCGGCAGTATCTGTGGAAAGAAGTAAAGCAATACCAAAGGAGCCGCATAGGATATTACGAACAAAAGTGCACTGGGCAAATGAGATAATGCCATTAAAAATGCATTCTTAAGTGTATGCTTTACGGTATTGTAAAAACGTGCCTGCATGGCAAATACAAAAGAAGTTCCCAATGCGATGATCAAAGTCACCGTAACCAGCCCAAGCTTGATCCAGCGGTCAAATGCCAGACCGGAGTAAGCAATGATACGATAATCTGCATACAGAACACCACAGGCTGCAAGAATGATCAGCCATAATGCTGTCGCCTGTTTGAAATTCTCCTTAAATGCCTTGAGAAATCCCTTGCAGATATAACTTTCTTCATTTTTCACCATTTTGAAGCTTATATAATATCCTGCCGTCACGGATGCCCCTATGGTAAAGATAGGAATACTGAAGATCAGCACCATGATATTCAATATCATAATATCACACAGCTTATTCAGGAAATTCATAAACGGACTGTCAAGTTTAAACATATTAGTCTTTTCTCCTCTCAGGGTATCTTCCTTTGAGTATCATACTATGTTTTCCCCTGTTTTTCAACATAATGCCCAAAATCATTTTGTGAAATTCTTATAAACCTGTTCATAATTACGCAGAAGTCTCTGATGTGTGACCAGAGTAGCCTGCGCTTTTTTTGAAGCTTTATCCAGGATCTCGTCATAATGCCGCAGGAATGTATCTGCTACCACACCATCATATTTACCGGATACGATGCCATCATTAAGTTCTTCCATGATACCTTCTTTTGTATAAGCCTTACGGTATGGCTTATCATTGACCATACTGACAATTGTTTCTGCAGTCTGTAAAATAGCCTGTTTGGTATTCATTACACTTCCCTTAAGCCCTCTGGGATAACCACTTCCGTCAAAACGTTCATGATGCGCCAATGCAATATCCACGATATTTTTAGAGAATTTTCCTTCTATTGCCTTGTGCATCAGTTCTACATGTGTATGAATAAGATTCTTCTCCGCATCTTCCAGAGTACGCGGCGCATCAATGATATCCGAAGGGATTGCCAGCATACCAATATCATGGACCAGTGCAGCATAATAAATTTCTGCACTGTCCAGCTCACTGAGATTCATTTTTCTGCCGATTTCCCTGCATACATAGATCGTCTCTATCGTATCTGCCACCATGCTCTCTTTCTTCAGTCCGGTGCAGTACATTAACATTCTAAGGTATTTTTCCTTTTCCTCATCTGATAACAGGACATAATCTATACTTTCTTCAAATTCATCCTGATAGGAACCATCTGACAGCTTGGTGAAAATATCATATTTCTCTATCGCTGCATATAACAGTTCGCATGCCTTTTCATCATATTTGGTACCTATATAACGATCGATCATATGATAATCAAATTTATCTGCAAATGCCCGATGCCAGATATCCATGATCTCAGCTACTTTGAGAATCTCGGCTTCATCCTTATAGCCATAGTCGATATCCCGCATCTTTGCTGTATCCACATGATGATACAGTATCATCTTGGACTGTTCCTCCAGCGGAGATAAATATTTCAGGAAAAGGTAGCCGTATATGGAATGGGGCATTGGGTTTTTGGCTTCATACGTAAGTTGTTTACGCACATTATCCGTTTTATATGCTCCAATGTCATGCAATACTGCCAACAGCATAAAATCTGCAATTTCATATTTCTCATAATCACCTTTACATTCCAGCATTTTTGACATTATGTAGCTGACACGCATACCATGTTTTACCAGTGATTCATCCATCAGCTTAAGTGTCTCACAGATTAGATAAAATAAATTTTTACTTGTGATATATTCTATTGTCACTTCTTTTGCCTCCCTCTATTATGCGGACCAGATGATACACCCTTACAGCATACGTTCCATAGGTGTATATCTGATGCCGTCACTTGTCTGTTCCTCCTGCGTATCCCTGAAATTAAGCTTATGATAGAATCCGACTGCATACGGTGCCGCATTAACGGTTATTCTTCTCAAACCTTCTTCATTCCGCACATAATCACTGACATATTCTATCAGTCTGCGTCCAATTCCACGCTTATGGTATGCAGCATCCACAAACAAAAGGGAAATATGGGTCTCGTTCCGCAGGCTTATCATTCCAACGATCCTGCCCTGTTCCTGTGCCACAAAAAGCTGATAGGCACCCATTAGGAACATCCGGTGCAGAACGGAATCCGTAATAAAATCCTGAAAACTCTTTATCCCTTCCTGTGTATAATCTCCTGCCTCGAACCGCATAAAGGTTCTCCATGCAAGTGCCATGGCATCATCCCATTCTTCCCTGTAAGCAGGGCGTACGCCACAGGATGACGTATTTTGCCCTGCAACAGCTTTTGCATTAATAATATTACCCTCTCTTCTCCCCAATAACATATGCAACTCACCCTCTTCTATATTTGAACGGCATTTTCCAATTTTCTTCCATTTCGGACCGCATCTGCATTATTTAATGTTACTTCAGCAATTGCTTCCACTGCTTCCTTGGTGAAAAATCCCATATGGGAAGTCACCAGAACATTAAGAAAAGTTGTAAGTCTGGCAAGGTTTGGATCTTCTGTACGGATCAGATCTCCTCTGGAAGTATTGATCAGATATACGCCGTCTTTCATCATTTCTATGGTCTTTGCCTGTACAATATGCTTCGTTTCCGGCGTGAGCGGGCAATGAAGAGTTATAACATCCGCCTGTCCAAACACATTCTCTATGCTGTCGTACTCTATATCCAGTGTTTCATTCGGATATGGATCATACGCTATGATCCTCATGCCAAAACCTTTTAATATCTGGATCATCGCCTGACCGATCCTTCCTGTTCCGATCACTCCCGCTGTCTTTCCATGCAGATCCATCCCCATAAAGCCATTGATGCTCATATTAAAATCTCTCGTTCTGGTATAGGCTCTATGTGTATATCTGTTCACCGTCAACAACACCTCCATAATACCCATTTCTTTTAATTCACGAAGCATCGTGGCGTTGAGGTGATCATTGACAAATACGCAAATAGCATCATGTCCTTTTGCCAATGGTATCGTTTCTTCCTTACAGGAAGTTTCATAAGTCTCCTCTTTTCTACTGACCTATTTCATGAACTTACAGCCTGTAATCGACAGTATTCCCAGTTCATAAGCATTTTATGAGAATTATTATACCACATAATTTTTATAATTGTATATTGTTTTTGTGCAA
This sequence comes from uncultured Roseburia sp., assembly GCA_964422225.1. Classification (GTDB taxonomy): domain Bacteria; phylum Bacillota; class Clostridia; order Lachnospirales; family Lachnospiraceae; genus COE1. Next base: position 696 of record CAYRAW010000254.1, on the reverse strand, counting down.
TATCGAAATATATTCTGAATATATCTACCTCTTTTTTCCATACAAATCTACAGTCAGGTATGTTATAATATACCTGCTTTTATACATATGAAAGAAAGGTATGGTCATTCTATGGAATTCGATATAAAAAAAGACAGCAAACAAATTGTCGTCATTATACTTGCATCTATACTGATGGCTTTTAACATCAAATCTTTTGTCCGGACAGGTGGTCTGTACCCGGGTGGTGCAACAGGTCTTACCCTGTTGATACAGCGTTCTTTTGAACTGTTTTTTCAGATAGAGATTCCCTATACAATAGTCAATGTAATTCTTAACGTGATCCCTATATATATTGGCTTTCATTTTATTGGCAAAAAATTCACATTATATTCCTGTCTGTGCATTATGCTGACTAACATTTTAACTGATGTTATACCAGGTTTTGCCATTACTTATGATACGTTGCTCATCAGTATCTTCGGCGGCCTCATCAATGGATTTGTGATATCCCTGTGCTTATGGATGAATGCCACCACTGGGGGAACTGATTTTATTGCCATTTATTTCTCTGAGAAAAAGGGCATTGACTCCTTCAATATTGTTCTTGGGATCAACGCCATCATCCTGATTGCCGCCGGTATCCTCTTTGGTTGGGACAAAGCTCTGTATTCGATCATCTTTCAGTATACCTCTACACAGGTATTGCATGTTCTG
>CAYRAW010000253.1:0-4641 GCA_964422225.1 uncultured Roseburia sp. | reverse complement strand
ACAAACATTTGAATTTGGCGTACATAAAATAAATCTCCATGGTGATATCACAGTTAACGAGAAAAAGCCATCTATTATATTTGGCAAGAACAAAAAACTGCAAGTAACTGTAACTATGGAAGCAGACTTTAATAATCTGTTGAAGGAAGATGTTGATAAGATCAACTTTACACTTGTTGCATCTGACGGCAAAGAACAGACCCCTTTAACAGCAACTTTAAAGAGCAGGAAACTTACAGGAAGCAAAGCAACTTATGTATATGAGATCGAACGTGCAAGTGCACATATGCTTGCAAGCGGAATCAAATATACAATTACAGCAACAGCAGATTATACGGCATTGACTGCTCCTGTATATTTTGAACCATACAGCAAAATATTTGACGGCATGGAGCTGAAAAAGGAAACACTGGGAATTAATGTACAGGATACATTAACCGTAAAATATAATCATGATAACAATAAGCTGTATTATGAGATCACCGGTGAGAAGGATGAATATATAGAAGAACGTCCTGCAAGCTGTAAAATAAAAGCAGAAGATCCGACAATCATTGAAATAGATGATAATGGAAATTTCCGCACATTAAAGGGTGGAGAAACCACTCTGACGCTGACAGCAGATGATGATTCAGAATATGATATTTATGAAACCTGTACTAAGACAGTAAAGGTAAAGGTTGAATCACCTGAGAATGTTGACTTCACATTAAATAATATGTCACTTGATGAGTTCCTGAAAAGTGCAACCAAGGTTGGCACTGAAAACTGGTATGGAGAAAATATCGAACTTGTATTAGGTGAAGATAACTTATATGAGGAAATTGCATACAGTACAGACGGTGGTAATAGCTGGACATATGTAGAAGCCAGAAATATGGTCATTAAAAATACCAGACCACAGAATTATATCTTCTATTTCTGTGACAGAGATAAGAATATCTCAAGTCAGGATATAAAGAATGGACAGTTTACACTGGATCAGATCGCAGTGGATACTACAGCTCCTTCATGGAACGCTCAGTTAGCAGCAGATGAGAAGGCAAGTGTTCATTCAACAGACAGTATTGACTATTTCTCAAAAGATGTTACATTGACAGGTTACACAGGAGAGAAACAGGGAAGCAATAAATCTGTTGATGCAGGTTCCGGTATTAAAGAGTTAGTAGTACAGTATGGTACTTCAAGAAAAACGGAAACAGTAGCCGTTTCACTGGAGAACAGATACAAGGATGCATACAGTATTTTACTTGATGAAAATAAGATCTATGGAACTGTATCCATGAAAGCAATTGATTACCTTGGACATGAGAGTGAAGTTGCAGAATACGGCAAAAGAATCTGTGTGGATAAGGTAGTTCCAATTGTAGGTTATGTAAATATTGACCAGAACGATAATGAAGTACAGTATGCAGGAGAATGGACAAATCAGCAGCTTTGCTATGCGATTTCACTGCTTACAGGTGAACAGGTATCAGGTATTTATCAATATCAGTACACATTCATTCAGGCAGGAAGCAATACCAGTCTGGCTAATGCGCAGTGGACTGATATAAGTAAAAAAGATATGAAGGTTGTGTTGGGAACCATACTTGACCGTACACAGGGTAAAGATGAAGGAACCATGCAGTATGGCGGCACAGCAAGCGAAAGTAAAGTAGACAGCAATATTGCAGATTCTGCAAGAATGAATGGTACTTTATATTTCAGGGCAGAATCCAATGCGGCACTGACAACACATACGGAAGATATCAATAACAACAGCAGCAGAATCAAAATCTGGCAGCAGGATCTGGAAGTCGCTAATGTGGCAGCAACTGTTGCACCGGATTCTTCTACAGGCTGGTATAATAAGCAGACTGGACCGGTAAGCATCAGTTTCGCATATCCTGAATATGATGCAAAGAACTGTGCACCGGCAGCAGGTATCGTATATACATTTGAAACAAAAGATGAAAATGGAAATGTAAGTACAAATAAACACAGCTTCTATCGTGGAATTTTAGATGAAGAATCAGGTAAGATCGTAGAGGTATCTGATTATAATGATCCGGACAGTCTGACAAGTCTGGAATCAGGAATAATTAATGTTAATACTGACAGCATCAATGAGTTATCAGTATATGTAGAAGATGCAGCAGGTAACCGTTCAGACATTACTACTTATGAGATAAAAGCAGACTTCATAGCTCCTGATCAGATTACAGCAACAGCCGATGGTGCAAATATGCCGGTTCATCTGGATGCTTCAGAAGGAATATCCTACCGTGTATTTTCAAAGAGCAGCATTAACGTGAGCGGTCAGGCACAATACGGAATCAGTGAGAAGAAGAGTTTCTCCATGGCACTTACCAAAGAACAGGGAAGTGTATCAGGAAGTGGTACAAGTACAGATTCTATCAGCATTGATCCATGCAACAGAGGTCTGGTATATATATGTGCGATTGATGGTGCAGGCAACAAGTCCGAAGCATGGACAGATGGTGTAGTATCAGACAACATGATCCCTACAGGTGATACATCACAGGAGATCACGATCACACCTAAGGGCAAGAATGCGGCAGAATTCTACAACAAGGATGTAGAAGTATCCGTACATGTGGTAGATGCACCCAATAATGATAATTATGCAGGTCTTAAGAGTGTAACTTATACAGTTGGCAAGGATGGTAATGCAACACAGGCAGATGTCAGCATGTATAGTAATGAAGCTTCAGTATTGTCACTTGAGCAGATCAGGAACAGTCAGAAGTACAGTGATGATAAACTGGTCATTGATGCAGCGAAGAATGAAAGTAATCATGCATATATTGCAGTTACGGCAACAGATCATGCTGGCAACACTGTAACAACAACCAAAGAGTTAAAGATCGATGTAACCAAGCCTGAGATTGAGATCAGCTTTGATACAGATGCAGCACAGAATGAGAGATACTACAATACAAACAGAGTAGCCAGAATTGACATTAAGGAACTGAACTTTGATCCTGATCAGGTAACCTTCAGAATTTACAAAGATGGCGTGGAATATCCTTCCCTGACACCGGCAGCGTCAAGCTGGAGTGGTGATGAGAACAGCATAACACATACTGCTTACATTACATTTGCAGAAGATGGAGATTATTCCTTTGAAGTAGAATGTACAGACCTTGCAGGTAATGATTCTGAAGTTGCCAAGACAGATACATTTACAATTGATAAGACCAAACCGGTAGTTGAAGTAAGCTATGACAACAACCAGGCATGGAAAGAAAACTATTATAATCAGGCAAGAACAGCAACGATTTCTATCACAGAGCACAATTTTGATGAAAAGGATTTCGAGGCATCTATTACGCCACAGGCATCTGTTGGTGGATGGACACATAATGGTGATGTACATAAAGTAACGATCCATTTCAGCCAGGATGAGCATTATACTTACAGTGTGAACTATACAGACCTTGCAGGTAACACAATAGATCCTTTCACACCGGAAGAATTTTATATCGACAGCAATGCTCCTACAATTGAAATCAATGGTGTAGCAGATCATTCTGCAAATGCAGGAGATGTGAACCCTACAGTAACTGTAGCAGATAATAACTATGATGTAGAAGGTGTAAAGATCACACTGCAGAACAGCAAAGGACAGCAGATCGATCTGAACAGAAGCCAGACAGGCGGTGAAAGTGGTTATACATATGCGTTAACCAATGTAAATGAACAGCCGGATGAAATCTATACATTAGCAGTAGTTGCTACAGACAAAGCCGGTAATGAAAGTGACCTGAGTTACCGTTTCGCATTGAACAGACATGGTTCTGTATATGACTTAAGCCAGATATCCAGCCTGGTAGACAGAGCCTATATCCGTTATGAAGATCTGGAAGACCTGCATATTCAGGAAATGAATGTAAGTGAAGTAGATGACTTTGAAGTATATGTGACCAGAAATGGTGAAATGGTTCAGAGTAAACAGCAGAATGGCAGACCGTCATCTAATGATAAGAATACGATCTATGTAGGAACACAGGTAAACGGAAGCGATGAAATCGGATATGAGTATGATTACACATTGTATAGAGAATCTTTCCGGCAGGAAGGTATCTACAATATCATGTTCTATTCCAAGGATGCAGCCGGCAACGAAGTTAATAACACATTAACCGAGAAGAAGGCAGAATTGACATTTATCATAGATAACACAGCGCCGACTGTTGTGATCGAAGGTGTAGAAGATGGACAGCTCTATATTGAAGAGTCCAAGGATGTCAATGTATATGTATCCGATAACTTTAAACTGACAGAAGCATACTTCACACTTGTAGATGAGGATGGAAATGTAGTAGAGACTTACAACTATATGGACATGGCAAAAGAAGCAGGAGATATCGTAACACTGACACTTCCAAGCAGTGATAAGAAACAGTCTCTGCGCTACTATGCAGCCGATGCAGCCGGCAACAGCATCATCACATTAGAGGATGAGAATGCCGCAACAGGCTTTACAATCTCTACAAACGCATGGCTTCGTTATACAAATGACAAGAGAGCAATTGCAGCAACGATTGCAACAGCAGCGGCTGTGATTATGGCAGGTATCGGTATTGTGATCTTTAAAAAGAAGAAAATTAACAACAAACCGGCAGCGGCTAAGTA
>CAYRAW010000252.1:0-4644 GCA_964422225.1 uncultured Roseburia sp. | reverse complement strand
TACAGAAGCACCTGTATTGCATCCATGACCGTAGATTTACCCGAACCGCTCTTTCCACTGAACAGATTCACATATTCATTAAATTCCAATACCTTATGTGCCACTCCCCCCCAGTTATTAAGACACATTCTGGTAAATATTTTCTTTGACTGTTTCACTTACTCTACTAACCATACCTTTCTATATTCTGCATGTTCCATATATACTGCTTCTTATGCTTCCGTTGCCGCTCCTGCTTCATCCTGATACTGTGCTACCAGCTCATTGATATCTACAGAAGAGCAGAATATGTTGATCGTACTGTATATATAAATCGGGGTATCATCCTCCACATTGCCTACAGCTCCCGGCAGTTCAATGATCTGATGTACCTTGAGCAGCATCAGTGCATCCTGCCATTCCTGATTCGTCAATTTCCTGTTGATCAGATTGGTGCTTGCTCCACTTTCCCTGATTTCACGCAGGCAGGTAACTGTTGCATTCAGACCGGCTCCCATGATCTTCTCACGGTACAGTATTTTTAAGATCAGCATGATCCGCGTAGTCATCAGATTCATACGTTCGGTAGGCATGCCCTCTCCTCTGATCCTGAATAGCTGCTCCTGTGGATCATGTACCAGCTCCAGATCAAGCAAAGACAGATATGCCGCGATAAATTCTCTATGATTCGCACAGGTTCTATACCTTGGATTATCCCTTTGTATCAGAGTCACAGGGTCGCATTTTACCTGCAGGATACAGGTCTGCTTAAATAAGTCCTGTATTGTTTTTTTGATATTCGCCGCTTCTCCCGGTGATAATTCTTCCATATATTTTAACATCTGTTTATCCAAACCTTTCTATCTGTGTCAATCCTCGTCCGTTCCCTGTCCCCGTATCGTCAGTTCAGAAAAAGTAAATCCACTCTCACTGGTGAACTCACCGCCCAGGTCTACCACATCTACATCACTCTGGTTTTCTGTCGTTTCCTGCCACAGAAACATGATCTTTTCAAGATCTTCTATGGAATTGACCGTATCTTTTGTTGTTCTGAACACACCATCCTTCATATTCTTATCACGGAATGCATGAAGCTGCTTTCTTGTATACAGCGGTTTTGGCACAAAGTCAGTGATCTCACTTCTGCTCTGGTCACTCTGTTCTTCTGCAGTAAGAGGATGGAACTGCAGGTCAGCCCCCTCACGACGTTTATACATACTGTCATCATCAAATACCCTGTAGGGCACCGTAAGTCTGATACGTTCTCCCAGCTTATCCATCAGTTCCTCCTGCCTGGGGCTGGTATCCAGTAAATGTAACAGCTTGAGAATATTATCTTCGTCATGCGCACCCTCCTGAAAAATGTAACGGATCCTGGCAAGCGCACGTCTGGCAAATACAGCCTTTTGCTCTATCAGCTTGTTGTATTTGCGCTCTATCATATCAAACTCTCTCTCTACGCGATACACCATGCCGGCCGCTTCATCATAATAATTCAGGGATTGCTCCAGCCTGGTATATGCCACGGAATCTATGGCAGTCTGGCTAAGCTGCACACTGATCTGCATTTTTCTCTGCTCATTATCATATAATATCCTGCTGATCAGCTCCTTCACTGCCTCTTTATAGCGGTAAAAGCTGTCAGTTGTAGTCAGGATCGCATAACGCTTACTGTCACTGTTATTAATTTCATCGACCAATACCTGCTGGATTTCCATGAAATTCTTACTTTGGGAAAGTTCTTCAAAATAAGTACGCATCCCATTCTGCATATTGGATAATAGCTGTTGCAGGTTCTTGGAAGTACGAATGGCGCTTTTTAGTATTTCATTGTTCTTTTCCTGATCGGAATAATAGGTGAAAAGTGCACTATATATGGAAAGGATACTCTCTCTTTCGCCTGTTTCATCTTCTTTTTGCAGCTTTTCAAACAGTTCTACATAGAGCTGGCTATATTCTGGAAAGGACAATATATAGGTGTTCAATTTCTCATCATAATCACTTCGAAGCCAGCCCCAGCGGACCAGACGCCGCAAAATCGCCGAAGGCGTTCCCGGATAAGAGTTTTCCTGTTCTTCTCCTAAGGCATCCTCCGTATCCTCTTCCACATTTTCCTCATCTTCCTGCCAGTCGATCTGCCTCTTATTCATCGTCTCGGCAATAATGGATGTACCTTCTTCAATGGTCAGTCCCAGTGCTGTATACAATTCGCTGTTTTCTTCATATATTGCTACCAGAAACATCATATAAGCGTCCATATTGCGGGTACGGAACAACTTATAGAATTCCTCTGGAATCTGTTTCTTTAAGATCATAAATTCTCCTAGTGCAGCGAAACGCAAGGAAACTGGATGTGGATTGTAGAATCATCACAATCAGCTCCGTGCCGAGCGTTTCGCCGGATTATTATTTATTATAAAAATACCTGTCTGCGGATCATGGAATGCAGACAGGTATAGTTTAACATAAATTTCAGATTATGTGAAAGATTTAAAGCCCTATTTTTTCATTCTCGGTAACTATTCAGAACCCCATTCACAAAATCGCTGTTTCACAGCTTTCCTTTTGTTCATGTGGTTACTTCGCCATATAAATTGAGTCAAATATGCTTGTAAACAAGCATATTCTGCCTCTATTTGCATGGCTCTGAATAGTTACCATTCTCGATATAGCGGATGCAGACGCCGCCAGGGGCAAGCCGGGTGGTGTGCAGGTTGCGGGAGAAGAGTATCTCACCCTGCCGGGGGTGAAGAAGCTCTACCGGGGTATCACTGGCATTGACCAGTACCTCCAGTTTCTCGCTCCAGCCGATCTTCTCGAACTGGATAACTCTTGGGTTCTCATATTCCGCCGGGAAATGGAAATTACGTTCTCTCATAAGAGGTTGATTCTTTCGAAGGCTGATCAATTCTCTCATAAAAGATATCTGTGACGCATAGCTGCCTTTTTCTATCTCATCCCAAGGCATACAACGTCTGCAGTCAGGATCAAAACTACCCTCCATGGCAATCTCGGTTCCATAATAGATGCACACACTGCCCGGCATGGTAAACAGTAACGTCAACAGCGCATCATACTCATCCATACTGGATACAACACTGCGAAGTCTCTGGGTATCATGGGAATCCAGCATATTGAAAAGTACATCATTGGTCTGCTGCATATAATTCGTATAGCAGCGGTTGATCATACATTCAAAATCCTCGTCCGTCAGGCTCTTATCAATAAAGAAATCCTTCATACTGCCTGCAAGAGGATAATTCATGACTGCATCGTACTCATCACCACGAAGCCAGTTGATGGCATCATGCCAGATCTCACCCAGGATATAAATATCCGGCTTGATAGCCTTGAGCGCACTGCGAAGCTCTTTGCAGAAGGTATGGGATACCTCATTTGCCACATCGATACGGATACCGTCCACATCATATTTGCGGACCCATCCGCATACCACATCCACCAAATAGTTTCTGACCTTTGGATTATTGGTATTTAACTTAGGCATTCCGTCCAAAAAAGCAAAGGTATAGAGCTGTCCCTTCTTCGCCGCCTCCCAGTTCTTATCCAACGGCCACTGATTGATCATGAACCAGTCATAATATTCGGATTCAGGTCCCTTTTCCAACACATCCTGCCATGGCCTGAAATAAAAGCCTGCATGATTTAATACCGCATCCAGCATGATCCTGATCCCGCGCTCATGCGCCTTTTCCACCAGTTCTTTCATGACCTCATCATTTCCAAAATGAGGATCGATCCTCTCATAATCCGTCGTATCATATTTATGGTTAGACGGGGATTCGTTGATCGGTGTCAAATACAGTCCCGTTATCCCAAGTCCCTGTAAATAATCAAGCTTCTGGGTAATTCCTTCCAGATCACCGCCATAAACATCCCTATGCCCTTTGATTGGTTCACATTTCCATGGTTTCACACCCGCAGGGTCATTTGACGGATTCCCATTGCAGAATCGATCCGGGAAAATCTGATACCATATTGTCTCGTTGACCCAGTATGGCGTTCTGTTCACATCTGCCGGATTGAGCCAGGGCATTGTGAAGCACTGACGACTCCTGCCCTTTAACTGCATCTGTTCCTCACTGACAAAACCATCCTCGAAATAATACCATTTCTCTGTCTCTGTAATCAGTTCAAAATAATATTTCAATCTTTTAAAAGGTGGAATGATCGTTGTTGTCCACCATATCTGATTCTTCAATTTCTTCTTATAAGGAATACCTGCCTTCTCTCCGGTCCATTCCTCGCCTCCACCCAGAATACCATTGGCAAAAGGATCACCATAAATAATGTTGACCACCTTTACATCATATCCTGTCTTCAGGTTAATGATAAGCTGATTATCATCCAGTGCATAGCAATAATTATCCGTTGATCTGTGAAAAACTGCTGCAAACTCCATATAAATCCATACCTTTCTTTTGATTCCTGTCCATAGCCATGCTAAATGAAATACGACTCACATAGCTTTGAACAGTTTGTTTTTACCCCATTGGTGCTTTGGAAAACGTTTTCCGTACGTGTTACAGCTATTGTACACGCAATATTGTGAGAAATCAAGTCTTTTATATTTTGCAAAAGCATAACAATGGTTGCCAAAAATCTAACAAACTTTTATAATAGACTTGTTGTAAAGTTTTCAGGTTA
>CAYRAW010000251.1:0-4709 GCA_964422225.1 uncultured Roseburia sp. | reverse complement strand
CAGAGCAAAAGAAAAAGTCTCGGAAGCCGCTTATTTAGCGGGTTCCAAGACTTGTGGCTCTTACTCAAACTCAATCGTTCCAGGTGGCTTACTCGTCAGATCATAGAATACTCGATTGACTCCTCGCACCTCGTTTATGATTCTGCTCATAACTGTCTGCAGCACTTCGAATGGGATTTCTGCTGCTTCTGCTGTCATGAAGTCTACTGTGTTGACTGCACGCAGTGCAACGGCGTAGTCGTAGGTTCTCTCATCGCCCATAACACCTACGGAACGCATATTGGTCAGGGCTGCGAAGTACTGTCCGATGCTTCGGTCAAGTCCTGCCTTTGCAATTTCCTCACGGTAGATCGCATCTGCATCCTGTACGATACGTACCTTCTCAGCAGTTACTTCACCGATGATACGGATGCCAAGTCCCGGTCCCGGGAAAGGCTGACGGAATACGAGTTTCTCAGGAATACCAAGTTCCAGACCCGCCTTACGTACTTCGTCCTTGAAGAGATTACGCAGCGGCTCGATGATTTCCTTGAAATCTACGTAGTCAGGAAGTCCGCCTACATTGTGGTGGGACTTGATAACTGCGGATTCTCCACCCAGTCCACTTTCTACAACATCGGGATAGATGGTTCCCTGTGCCAGGAAATCTACAGCACCGATCTTCTTTGCTTCTTCTTCGAATACACGAATAAACTCTTCACCAATGATCTTACGCTTGCGCTCGGGTTCTGTGACTCCGGCAAGCTTATTATAATATCTCTCCTGCGCATTGACACGGATGAAGTTCAGGTCGAACTGACCCTTATCACCAAATACAGCTTCTACTTCATCGCCTTCGTCCTTACGCAGTAAGCCATGATCTACAAATACACAGGTAAGCTGTTTACCGATCGCTCTGGAGAGCAGACCTGCTGCCACTGAGGAATCTACACCACCGGATAAAGCCAGCAGTACTTTACCATCGCCTACTTTTTCACGGATATCACGGATCGTATTCTCTACGAAAGAATCCATTCTCCATGTTCCGGCACAGCCACAGACACCTCTTACGAAATTATGGAGCATCTTCGTACCTTCCTGTGTATGAAGTACTTCAGGATGGAACTGGATCGCAAAGAGCTTCTTGTCACGGTTCTCTGCCGCCGCTACAGGACAATCTGCTGTATGTGCAGAGATGCTAAAGCCCGGTGCTGTCTTGGAAATATAATCAAAATGGCTCATCCAGCAGATTGTTGTGGGTGCAACATCTCCAAATAATGGTGAGGTGTTGTCTACCATAACTTCTGTCTTACCGTATTCTCTGACAGGTGCTTTCTCTACCTTTCCTCCCAGTACATGCATCATAAGCTGTGCGCCGTAGCACAGGCCAAGTACAGGGATTCCCAGTTCAAACAGTTCTCTGGAATAGGTCGGAGAATCTGCTTCGTAACAACTGTTTGGTCCTCCGGTAAGGATGATCCCTTTGGGATTCATTGCCTTGATCTGCTCAATGTCAGTCCGGTAGGAATAGATTTCACAGTAAACATTACATTCTCTGACACGCCTTGCAACGAGCTGGTTGTACTGGCCGCCAAAATCAATGACGATTACCTTTTCCTGATCCATTCTTTCTCCTCATTTCTGTGCTGCCATACTATTTACCCTGCGGAGTCATACCGCAGCACAAGCATAAAACCGCATATCTATTCCAAAGTATATTATACCTTTTACCCAATTACAAGCAAAAGATTCTTTATGACTGCTCTGTTGGAGAATTTATCTGCGATCAGGCAACCAGATCTTACAGACCCATTCTGGCACCCAGTTTATGGTCTTTTATTCTTTTACCGCTCCGGCAGAAACTCCAGCCACAAGGAAATTAGACAATGCAAAGTACAGAATTACAATAGGAACCGCAATAAAAACAGACCCTGCTGCAAATCTGGTAAACTGTGTTTCATCCAGATGCATCAGTCCTACTGCCACAGTCCAAAGATCTTTGTTTTTTAATAACAGGTTAGGCAGGATAAAGTCACTCCAGGGCCATGCAAACTGCGTAAGTGCTGTATATACAATGATCGGTTTGGACAACGGTAAGGTTACACTGCAAAACACTTTCATGTTAGTCGCACCATCCATTCTGGCTGCCTCATAAATAGAATTTGATATCGTATCGAAATACCCCTTCTGAACCAGATACCCCATAGGCGCTCCTGCCGCATAGATGAAGATCAGACTCCACAGACGGTTTATAAGATTGAAATTCACCATCAGCAGATAAACTGCCGTCATTCCCATAAAGCTTGGAAACATGGACAATACCAGTGCTGATTTCATAAATGCCTTCTTGCCTGCAAACTGAAATCTGCTTATTGTATATGCAGTCAGGATGACCAGTACTGTACCGATCAGACTGGAGAATACCGCAACAAAAAGTGTGTTTTTGAGCCAACGGGGATAATCATACATGCCGGTATCCATAAAAAGCCTGCGATATCCCGCCAGACTGAAACTGTCCGGGAAAAATCCTCCTATGTCATAAATAGAGCCGCTTCTTGAAAAGGATGCCATAATAAGCCATAACACAGGAAAGAAAAATACGGCACAAACTACGATCAATACAATATGCGTCACAATGGTTTCTGCCTTTTTATGACGGATTGCATGTGTTGAATGATTCATCTAAACGTGTCCTCCTTCCTGTATGCTGAGCTTCTGACATACACAGTCAGTGAAATTACAGATGTAATGATAAAGATGATCAGGCTTACCGCAGCTCCGATTCCATAATAATTATTATCAATCGACAGATTATACAGCCAGTTGATCAGCAGGTCCGTATCACTGGCGAGGAAATAGCCATCCATATACAGACCGCCTCTGAGGAAGTAAAACACGCCGAAATTGTTAAAGTTTCCGATGAAGCTCGTAATAAGCACCGGCGTGGTGGAAAAGATAACGAAAGGAAGCGTAATTTTAATGAACTGTTTCCATTTGGTAGCCCCATCAATGCTGGCTGCTTCATACAGATCTGTATTCATATTGGATAAAATACCTGTTGCCAGTAACATGGAGGTAGGAATACTGATCCAGGCATTGACAAACAGACCGATCAGTTTGGCTTTGATCCCTGCATCAATATCCAGAAATCCTACTGCGCTGCCCCCTGCTGATGTAATGTAATAATTGATCGGTCCTCCGTAGGAGAACATGAACTTAAATGCCAGCAGGGTAATAAATCCCGGCACTGCATAAGCAAGGATGGGAAATGCCCGCCAGAACTTTTTACCTTTCACACACTCCTTGTTCAGCAGCAGTGCAAGCCCCAGTCCACCAAAATAATTCAGAAAAGTGGAGGCAAACGCCCATATCAGGTTCCATCCCAATATTTTGAAAAAGGTGTTTTTGATATCAGAAAGTGCCAATATCTTGGTGAAATTACCTATACCGATCCAGTCAACCAATTTGGGAGGGACGATATCTCCTCCATAATTAGTAAATGCGATCAGAATCATGAATACTATGGGAATCACCTGAAAAACCAGCACCCCCGCAACGGGTAACGCCAGCGCTACAATGTAGAATTTCCTGTCCAGAAAAATACTGACAGCTTTACCAAAGGCAGGAAGCTCCTTACCCATATGTACTTTTTTATCACATTCTACTATGTCTCTTACATTGGAGCGGTACACCAGAACCACTGCTATCATCACCAGGAAAGAAAACAGTCCTCTCAAAAGCATAATGACAGAATCATCGCCCTGTGTTCCAAGCCATGGATCTGCTTCTACAGTTCCCAATGTAAAAAATCCGATCACATCTGACACTCCTGTCAGTATAAAGTATAGAATTGCTGCGATCAGCACCGCCAGATATAGAAAGCCCTTGACCCACTGATGATACATGAGCTGTCCTGTTCCCATCACGATCATAGAAGCTTTGACTTGAACTGACATATGTGTCATTTTATTCTTACTTTTCATTTTGCTCCTCATTTCCGTACTTACTATTCCGAAAGTGTATATACTGCATCATAAATATTTTTATTTACTGTTTGCAGGGCTGCCAGCACATCAGCCTCACTGCTGTACTTCTGTGTTTCACCATTTCTGCTTCGGTAGGCATCCTTTGCCATATCTCCCATTAAGGTCTGAGTAGGTACCCAGATCTGATCAACTGCCTTAACAGATGGCATCAGATAAATCCTGCCCTCTGACAGACTTTTGAATATTGTATCTGCCGTATCTCCACATTGGCTGGCTGCATCAGAACGGGTAGGCGCAATTCCAAGCATAGCCGCTCTTTGCAGGATCATATCATAACTGGTTGCGAAATTAACGAATGCAATGCAGGCTTCCCGGTTCTTCGTATAAGAACTGATTCCATAACCATTCACACCACCCATGACAACTGTATCGACCCAGTCAGCGTCTTTCATTTGGGCAGAATCCCTGCTCAAGTCTCCATCGGCTGGCATTTTAGCCGGCAGCTCGATCATTTTCAGGTTATTTTTTGCCTCTTTTTCTGCTTCCTCCTTTGACATTCCCTCTTTTTCATAATGAAGTGCCAGTTTCTCAATAAAAAGACTGTAGGTGTCAGGCGTGGAAACAGTACAGAAATAACTTCCATCTGCAAGTTTTTCGTAGCGGTTCAATGTGATCGTATCATCAATGCAGCCTTCATTCATAAGTCCTGCCATCTGCTTAAGTGCCTGCATCCCCAAAACTGTA
>CAYRAW010000250.1:0-4749 GCA_964422225.1 uncultured Roseburia sp. | reverse complement strand
CAGGCAAAAAAACAGCTCCGTAGTATACCAACAGATAGATGTATGCATTATCAAATACCAGAGAATCTACCCATACTCCCTCAAAGTATGTAGTCTCTGACAAATGTACGCTCTTATTACCCAGCCAGGCTATTCCAAATTTCTCATAAGTGTATGAACCAAATATCAGTCTGCCTGTGAAGAAATTGTTAAGCTGCATATACAATGTCTTGAGTGCTGCCGGCATCCGGGTAAACCAGACTGTAATCACTGTAAAAAATATTGAAAAGAAGGCGAAGCTGTATCTGGCGAGCGGAGTCAGTACCCTCGCCATCTTCTCAGGATATGACCTTTCCAGAAGAAACAGCGCAATACACAACGTGCCTACCATGATACTGGTGTTGGAATCGGTAAATTGGTATACTGCATATATAATGCACCAGATCAGTACCAGATGCTTCTTCTTCAGGCTGGTATAATATGCATAAATAAATTCCAGTGCAGCCCAGCCTACGTACATGGAAAAAGTATTCGGATGTCCTATATAAAATGCCTGTCTGCGTACTCCATTTCTGTAGAAAAAATTAATCTGATCCGGTGTGATCAGTGCTGTCACGATATAAGGAATCACATGTATCAGAAGCATAAATATCTTGGTCATCGATGTATACCGCAGAGTTTTCTTCAAATCTATATTCTGGCATCCGGCAATACCGCAGAATGTAAACAGCAGAAAGAAGTAACTCATCTTAAAAGATACATAAGCAAACAATACGCCAAACATACCGGTAATTGCCAGCGATTTCAGTGTATAACGCTGCAGAAGCATTTTCCAGCCAATACATGCAAAGAAGAATAACAAGAAAAAGGTATCAAGCCACTCCGGTCTCCGGAACAAAGCGGAAGAATCCAAAATATTCTTGACAGATAAATCCATAAATGCCAACGTATAAAGTTGTTGCTGTAGCTTATATTCCTTGCGCATTCCTGCTCTCCATCCCTGTTTATTTTCTAAATTTACTCTTTATCCTGAAATACATGCTCATTTGCTTCACATTTCCTTTGCGTAACAGCTTATATTCCATACGCTTCATTTGCGAGTTTATGGAATCTGTATGTACTGAATCCAATATTTGCTGCACAATATCCGTTGCAAGTGCTGCTCTATATGTCTCCTCAAGTTTCCCTGATGGCAGTATCAATGCATATTCCAGCATCAGATTCGTCAGCACTTTCAGATAATAGACCGCCATCTGATCCGTAAGTTGTACATCCTTGTACTGTTCTACCAGTTTTCTGTGAGCTGTATACAGTATCTGCGTGAATGCCAGTCTTTTCTCCATGGAATAGCTTCGCATTGCGCTTCCTCTTCTCTGTAAATAATAGAGAATAGGCTGTCTGGACATGTATATGTTATTACAATGGCTGAAATACTGTGCAACAAACAGAAAATCCTCACCTATTGACAGATCAGCGCAAAACATAATGTTATTTTGTCTGATCTTGTCACGCAGAAACAGTTTCCCCCAACAGGTATTAAATACAGAATCTGCATACATGAGGCTTCTTCCCTCTGCCAGATTTCTTGATTCTTCTCCTGATATAGGCAGAGGCTGTGCCACTGTCCGTCCGTCTTCGTATAAGGTTATATAACTGAATGCCGCATATTCCGGCTGTTCGTTTTCAAGCAGCCTGTCTATATACTTATATGCATCCTCTGTCAGATGATCATCTGCATCAAGAAACATAATGTATCGACCTGTTGCCTGTTCTAAACCATGGTTTCTGGCGGCTGAGACTCCTGCATTTTCCTGTTGTATCAGATGGATTCTGGAATCCCTCTCCTGATACTGTTCAACAATCGCAGCTGTCATGTCACTGCTTCCATCATTGACCACCAGACATTCTATTGTAAGTGCATCTGGCCGTGAATCGGAGAAACATATCACACTGTCAAGACACTTTCCTATATAATCCTGCGCATTATAGGCAGGTATAATAATCGTTATATCCATGTCAGATTCCTACACCTTTCTGATATGTGCAAAATACAGCGGTAATAGTCTGGAACACATCTTGTAGGTAAATCCATTCATGGCTCTCATAAATCTGGCATTTCTTGTCTGCTGCTGCCTAATATACGGATTATCATGCCACTTTGGAAAATTGTCTGTCAATGCCATCCAGTTACTTTTGAGTGCCTCTGTTCGCTCTCTTTTGTCCGGTATACGACACATTCTGGCAAATGAACTACACAGAAGTATTCTGGCATAGAGATATTCCAATGCTTCTTTATATTCATCATATACATGAATGTCATGATAATAGGAACGGATATGTTCCAGAATATCTATAATCTGCATTGTCTTCCTTGTCTGTTTGTTGTTGATGGAATTGCTGCGCTGCACATAATAAATGCTCGCCTGTTCTACGTAGGCATAACTTCTGATATGAGGAACCAACTTGCCAAAAAATTCTACATCTTCGTAAATATATCCCTTGGGGAAAGTCACTCTAGTCTGTTCGAGCCAGTCTCTCCGATATATTTTGTTCCATACAACGCTCCTGCCACGCATGAGCAGCTCCTTGGATTCTATGATGTGTTCTCCTATTTCTGTATCTATGCTTCCATCTTCGTACACATGGTGAAGATTACACTCGACCACATCATACTCTCTCTCCTTGGCTTTGCGATATAAGATTTCATACATATCGGTATCGGTATAATCATCCGAATCCACGAACCCTATGTATTCACCCCGTGCATGCTGCATACCATAATTTCTGGCATCTGACAATCCACCGTTTTCTTTGATCAGACTGATTACGTTATTATACTTTGACACAAAAGAATCAATGACAGCCTGAGAATTATCCTTCGTGCCGTCATTGACTACTATAATCTCTATTTCCTGCAGTGTCTGATTTACCAGTGTTTCCAAGCATTTGGACAAATACGCCTCTACATTATACACTGGTACGATTACACTGACCTTTATCATCTTTTCACTCTCCTCAACTCTCTTGAATCAATCAATATATGGTATTATTCCCAGTATTTCTTCCTCTCCTTCATCCAAACATTGTTCTACACTCTTGATCCTGTCAGAGAAAACAACCCTAGCTACCGTTACCAGCAAGCTCAGTGCCAGACCAATCACACCAGACATAACAACTGTCTTGAACATACCTGCCATCCCATTACTTGACAATCTGACATCTTCAGCTTTGTCCAAAACCTGAATCATGGTGTTGCCCGTCATGGTCTGTATTTCCGTTACAAAAGCCTCCGCAACCGCATTGGCTACGTTCATTGCTACTGCCGGGTTACTGGAATAAGCCGTTATTGTAAGCACTGTTGAGCTCTTGTTGTATGACGTTGTTAGCATACTTCTGATATCACTGGCTGTTATGGAATTATCACCAATGATCGACTCTGCTCTCTCACATACCTTCTTACTTTGGATAATATCAGAATATCCAGTAAGTGCTGTAGACGCTGTTGCCGCCTCCTGTGTTGTACTGCCAATTGTTGTATACACAGTTGCATATGCATAATATGTATTGGTAAAAGACTGCCAAGATGCATATAGTATTCCAATCAGCAGAAACAATAACGTTACTGCTGATATCAGGAACTTATTTTTCCATACCTGAACTGCACTAATCCGAATATAATCCTGTAATTTCATTTCTTCCTGCATGAATTTGCTCCCTTATCTTCTTCTCTTTTTCAATGTGACCAGGATCACAAACGCCACTGCTATAATCGCAGCCATAAGAATAAATGTGAAATAATCCACTTTGCTGCCGACTACTACAACTTTCTGACCATTTTCATCTTCGTTACTTTCTACAACGCGGATAGTATAACTCTGCTCATCTGTTTCAAATGCCTCACCTGTATCATCCTGATAGGTAAAATATACACAGACTGGCATATTTCCCTTTTCAGAACATTCCAGATAGATATCTGCGGAATTGGTACTGCCTCCACTCAGACTGTACAAATCGGTTACCAGATCTGCCCCATCCTGTGTAACTACATGAAGCTGTATATTACTCAAGCTTTTCAATCCTGTGTTCTCATATGATACACTAACTCTTGCTTTGGTACCTGTAGAGGATGATTCGGGCACACTGCAAGAGATAACATTCAGGTTACCTGACATCTTAATTGGCAGATACAATATTGTAGAATTAGACTGTTTCTCAACAAAATAATTATCATTATAAGTTATTGTTATTTCAATAGGGACTGCACTGTCCGTAATTGTCTCCGAAGCCTGCATTGGAATGGTAATCGTAGTATAATTTCTCGCATATATGCGGTCAATATAAACCTGATTGGATTTTCCATAAACAGGATAAACTGAGTCCGTTTTGTCATTTACAGTAACAACAACTGAATATACATCATAGTACTCACTGGTATCTCTCAGCTTAAGTTCCAGTTCAAACTCCTGTCCAGGTACGATCTCTTCATCCGAGGTCGTATATTCTTCTATCATAACTCGTGGATTCTCTTCACCCGTGGCATATACTGTCTGATCCGCAGCACCGATTCCAAGCAGGAAAAGGGTAAGGAGCAGGAGTATTTTTGTCCGTTTTTTCATCATTATAGTCCTCATACTCTTTCTATTTTCTGGCCTTATCTCTCGATTTCGGGGCATCTGTTTTAACATGTTTCATATCCAAGGCATGCTTTTTTGACATATTACTTTCTATGAAATAATCATAATCTCTTCGATAATGTCTGTAATCTGCAAT
>CAYRAW010000249.1:0-4753 GCA_964422225.1 uncultured Roseburia sp. | reverse complement strand
AATATGCTGCCTGTTTTTATTAAAGAATATGAAAAAGACGAAAGAAGCGGCGTACAGACACTCGTTGTAAAAGCCAGAAAAAGAATAGAAGCATTGGAACATGAGATTGCACGTACCGAACAAATGAAAAAATATGAAAAGGAATATGCATCTTATGGATATATCTGCGGTATTGATGAAGTTGGCAGAGGACCGTTAGCAGGCCCTGTAGTCGCAGGCGCAGTTATTTTGCCTAAGGACTGTAAGATTCTGTATCTGAATGACTCCAAACAGCTTACAGCGAAGAAACGTGATGAGTTGTATGACATCATTATGGAAGAGGCAGTAGCAGTAGGGCTTGGCTTTGCTTCTTATGAAAGAATTGATGAGATCAACATCCTTCAGGCTACCTATGAAGCCATGAGAGAGGCTATTAGTAAATTGGCAGTTCCACCCGATATATTATTAAACGATGCTGTGACGATACCACAGGTAACGATACCGCAGGTCCCTATTATCAAGGGTGATGCGAAGAGTGTATCTATCGCGGCAGCAAGTATTGTAGCGAAAGTTACAAGGGACAGGATGATGGTAAAATATGACGAACTTTATCCTGAATATCATTTTGCAGAGAATAAGGGATATGGTTCAGCAGCACATATAGAGGCATTAAAGAAATATGGACCAACACCTATTCACAGGAAATCATTTATACAGAATTTCGTAACTGTTTAGAATCTATGTTATAAATGTAGATTCTGAATAGTGATACATAGACAGGGTGGTGAGCAGATTGGATGGATATACTTCCACAATGATGCAGGGGCAGGGTTATGCGTCTGTAGGACAGAGTTATGTTCAGCATACAGGAGAGACTGCCAGTACCAGAATCACAGGAAATCAGGTATCGACAGAGCTTCTGACGGATTTAAAGGCAGGAGATACCTTTCAGGGCGAGATTATGTCTGTAAATGGACAGGATGTTCAGCTGCAGCTTGCAAATGGACAATATATGGCAGCCAAGCTGGAGGCACAGATGCAGCTTGCTTTAGGACAGATTTTAAATTTTGAGGTTCAGTCTAATCAGAATAACCGTATCGTGCTAAAGCCGCTGTATACTAATCTATTACAACAGCAGGTCGGTGAAGCAGCACTTAGGGCAGCTTCACTTCCAGTGAATCAAAAGAGCCTGCAGCTTGTATCCATGATGATTGAGAATGGAGTATCCATTGATAAAAACAATCTGCCCAAATTGTATCGCCAGATTGTTCAGAATCCACAGGCTCCAGTTTCAGATATTCTTTACCTTAACAAACTGAATATTCCGATTACAGAAGATAATCTTACCCAATATGCACAGTATAAAGGGATGGAGCATCAATTACTGGGTGGAATAGAAGATACTTCTAAGGAAATCCTGTCACTATACGATGAATTGGCAGATACTGGTGCTGATGCAGGTGCACAGACTGTATCTGGTCAGGGAACATCCATAGCCGTTTCATATATGGATGAGGTGGTTCATTTCCTTTTGCGGGACGAATCGGAAGGGAATGCGCAGGAGCAACAGATTGTGAATACGGAACAGGTAGGAAATCCGTCAGTTGATTCTCAATCAGGCACAACGAATCAGAATACAACAGATACAACTCTGAACCAACAGGCAAATTCTCCGGTCAGTGAACTGACAGATGCAGAGGTAAAAAAGACAAATGCTTCGACTCCTGAACACATGGGACAGGAAATAACAGATCAGGAGAAGGCATTGGAGAATAAGAATACCTTACGGACAGATCATAAGGAGCAGCCGCTTACTTTTAATGCGGAGACAGATTGGAAAGAGCAATTGTCGAAGTGGCTGGAGGAAACACCGCAATCCAGAGAGAAAATCTATCATTCCGACCGTTTTCGCGAGGTGTTGACCAAAGCATTGACAGATAAGTGGACTCTCACGTCAGAGGAGGTTGGCGAGAAGCAGAAGGTGGAACAGTTCTATCATAGATTAAGTATGGAAAGCGAGCAGCTCTCACAATTGATGCAGGAATCAGCCCAGAACCGTACAGCCGGTTCCAGTGCCGGAAATATCCATGAAAATATCAGCTTTATGAATGAATTGAACCAGACCTTCCAGTATGTACAGCTTCCACTGAAAATGTCAGGCAAAAATGCCAATGGTGAGTTATATGTCTATACGAACAAGAAAAATCTTGCCAGAAAGAATGGTACGCTTACCGCTCTGCTGCATCTGGATATGGCAAATCTCGGCCCGATGGATATTAAAATATCTCTGGAAACAGAGAAGGATATTCTGACAACGAGATTCTGTCTGGAAGAGGATGTAATCTCCTTTATGCAGGAACATATGGAGGAATTGACCACCAGACTGACCAGAGCAGGATATTCCTGTAAGACATATGTGAAACCGAGGAAAGAGCAGCAATCCGTTATGGAAGTTATAGAGGAACAATCGGGTGTTCATGTCACACCGCTTAGTTATCAGGCATTTGATATTAAGGCATAGTGCGCAGAAATGAGGATTAGTATGGAGGAGAAGAGGAAACCAACACAGGCAGTAGCTCTGGAATATGATCCGGCTGACAATGCCCCCAAAGTAATTGCTATGGGTCGAGGTGCATTGGCTGATCGCATCATAGAAAAAGCTAAGGATGCGGATATCCCGGTGCACAGGGATGATAAATTGGCAGATACGTTGTCAAAACTGGAAATTGGAGATATGATCCCTCCGGAACTATATAGTGCTGTAGCTGAAATTCTGGTATTTGTGGACAGCATGGATAAAATAAAAGCAAAGGTAAATGCATATCATGAACAAAAGGCAGATGGGAAGCGAATATGAAAAACGTGCAGCGCAGTACTTGCAGGATAGGGGAGTCAGAGTACTGGAATTGAATTACAGGAACCGTAAAGGTGAGATTGATCTGATCGCTCATGATGGAGAATATTTGATTTTCACAGAAATCAAATATCGTAAAGATATGAAGAAAGGTTCTCCGGAAGAAGCTGTTAATTACAGGAAAAGACAAAATATCTGCCGTGTGGCAGATTATTACAGGATGACACATGGCATCGGTGAATTTACATCGATACGCTATGATGTGATTGCTTTTTGTGCTGATGAGATCACATGGCATCAGAATGCATTTGAACATGTGTGGTAACTGGTACAGGTTTTATAAGATAATTGCGCAGGTTTCATTTTAAAGAGGAGATAGATAAAGATTTGAATATAATAAGAAAAGGGCAATTGAATACTTGTAATATAAAGGAAAGTATGATTTCTGACACACCTGTCACTTATATTGTGTTTGACAATCTGGATAAGACGGGGATTGTCAGGCAGGCATTTTCTACCAGATTGGGGGGTGTGAGTCAGGGAGAGTTTGCTTCCATGAATCTGAGTTTTGCACGTAATGATGATCCGGCGGCGGTGATGGAGAATTATCGCAGATTTACAGCCATTATGGATTGTACGCCTGATGATGTTGTGGCATCGCATCAGACCCATACGACCAATGTGCGCAGGGTAAGCAGTGCCGATAAGGGAAAGGGCGTTACGAAGGAAAAAGATTATTCTGATATAGACGGACTGATCACAGATGAATCCGGTGTTTTATTAGCCTGTTTCTTTGCTGACTGTGTGCCACTTTATTTTGTAGATCCTGTGCATCATGCAATAGGGCTGGCACATTCCGGCTGGAGGGGAACTGTTGGTAGAATGGGACAGGTGACACTGAATGCCATGAGCCATGCATTTGGAACCAGACCGGAAGATGTACAGGCTGCAATAGGACCTTCTATTTGTCAGAGTTGCTATGAGGTAAGTGAGGAGGTCGCTATGGCTTTTTCGCAGCAGTTTTCTCCCAATGAACAGTTGGCAATAGAATATCTTGATCGTTATCAGAAGAAAATAACTCAAATAGATATCAACAACTGTCTTTTACAGGATAAGGGAAATGGTAAATATCAGCTTAATCTGTGGTATGCCAATTATTGTGTCATGCGCGAGGCAGGAATACCAGAGGCACAGATCGAGGTTACGGATATCTGTACCTGCTGCAATCCGCAATTTCTGTTCAGCCATAGAGCCAGCCATGGCAGAAGAGGTAATCTGGGTGCTTTTCTGATGTTAATCTAATCCCATGATATGTGAATATTGGGCAGGATTGTGAGAGCACATAGTGCGGAACAATCCGTAGGTATCATATATATGGGGTTTGGATTACATACGGCTTCGATATGTACCGGGCTGTTTTTATCCCAATCTTTGGTGTGGAACTTCTCATTCCATCCATGTTGGTGTGCAGAGCGATGAATTTCTATGTGCTGCTTATTATTTCAATGTTTGTGGCAATATGGAGACATTCAACACAATTTCGTTCAACTTGGGTGTTGACAAACAAAAAATAGAACGTTATAATCACATTTATTGAAAGGCAATGAAAAGAATAAGTAGCATATATCAGATACTTACAGAAAGCAGCCGGTTGATGAGAGGCGCAAGCGAACATATATGTGAATACCTCTTGGAGCTGCACACCGAAATGCATGTCAGAGTAGGCTGTGACGGACACCCGCACGTTAGAGTGGGAGAGTATCATTCTGATAGGGAATCGTACTTACTAAGGCATAAGGCGTGAGCTTTATGTGAATAAAGGTGGTAACACGGGTTTAACCTCGTCCTTTGTTTTTATACAGGGAGCGAGGATTTTTTTTATTCTTTTCCCTGGCGGTCTCCTGAATTTCCATAGCACTG
>CAYRAW010000248.1:0-4758 GCA_964422225.1 uncultured Roseburia sp. | reverse complement strand
TACCTTCGCACTTAAGTCTCCATAGATTGCCTGATTGATCGCAGGTATCTGAGCTGCTGCCTGATCTACACCGGCACTGATGACCTGTTTAGCTGCATCTGAAACAACTCCTGAGGCAGCATCAGCATTTTCAGAAGCACTGGCTGCTTTTGAAGCAGCTTCTTTTGCAACTGTGGCACTGACTGAAATTGCCTTAAGCTGAGTCTGCAGGCTTTCAATGGTTGAATCATCACCGTTGCCCTTGAGCTGTTCCAGATCATTAGCTACACTCAAGGCTGTAGAAGAGACTGCAGCCATATTCGTTGCTGTAGCATTCAGATTGTCAGAAACTGAAGCAGTACTTTCGCCATTGGACAAGTCCTTCTGTGCTGTATTAAGTGAATTATTGGCTGCTGTAACCGCTACTGCCATTTTATTCAATTTCACACCGATTGCTGTATTGGCTACATCAGAAGCTATGTCCACACCGGTCTTTACCTTACTTGAAGCCTCTTTGGCTTCCTTCTTGGCAGTCCTTGCTGTACTGTTAAGACTGTTCATCGTAGAAGACAACTTGGATACGACTGTCTTCATGTCCAGTACTGTCTCTGATAATGAAGTGTTGCAATCCATAAAAGATGTAAGCAATTCATTATAGCTTAACAGATTATCATTTACGGTATTAAGCTGAGCCAGAGTCTGATGGAACAGACTGCCTTCATCATTTCCTGCAATTTCATCCAGATTCTCTGCCAAAGTCGTAACAACTACTTCTGTAAATTCCTGATTAATGCTCTGTTGAAGTGAAGAAGTACCTGAATCTGTAATTTTAACTGCGATTGCATTCTTTTTCTCATTTTCATAATATAAAATCTTGGGATGTTCCATGCCGTTAGCCAGACAATCATACATACTCTGACTAAAATCGGGTTCCAGAATCAGCGCAGCATAATACTCACCACTATATACACCATCTATTGCCTCCTGCGTTGTAGATGGGAAAGTCCAGCCAAGCTTATCATTCTCTTCCAGCTGTTCGATCACAGCATCACCCATATTGACATAGTTTCCATCGTTTCTGGTATAACCTGTGTCATCAGAAGCAACTGCAATGGCTACATTCCCTGTATTCGCATAAGGATCCCAGTTAGAATAAATATTGAACCACGCATACAGGGAAGGAATAACGCATAATCCCAAGGCAATTACCAATGCAAGAAAATTCTTGCCAAGTCCCCGCACATCATCCTTAAAAATCTGAATTATGTTCTCCACGATACAACTCCTCTTTCTAATATTTTATGTAGCTATTCTGCCACCTGTTTATCTTTGGTCCGTATCACAGTATAACACGGTCACTTGCAAAAAGATTTAGACAGTCATTCGCAAATGCCTAAATTTCGTTACATCTGTTACTTATATTTTAGGGTATTTGCAGAAGCAATTCAATATATTAACTGAATTTTTGGCATTTTATAAAAAAAAGAGCCTTTTACCTTATAAAATTAAAGTAAAAAACCCTTATATTTATACTGCGGATAACAGGAGTTGAACCTGCACGGTCTCCCGCCAGAACCTAAATCTGGTGCGTCTGCCAATTCCGCCATATCCGCAAGGTCTTCTTTACCAGAAGACGCTTATTCATTATATCAAAAATTCAATGAATGTCAACCATTTTTTACTGGACATTATCTCAGTCAGCCATTATCCGACCTTACAGACGTACTTCTACAAAAATTGCATAAATAGCCTTAATAGCAGCTTCAAAATCTTCGTTGGATACTCCTATGATAATATTGAGCTCACTGGAACCCTGATCAATCATTCTGACATTGACATTTGCATGAGCCAATGCTGCAAAAATTCTGCCTGCAGTACCTCTGGTTGCTTTCATTCCTCTACCTACAACGGCGATCAGCGCCAGATCAGACTGAATATCGATATGATCCGGATTTACAGCCTTGCTGATGCCTGATAACACATTCTGTTCTCTCTCTTCGAACTCTGACTGATGAACCATAACGCTCAATGTATCGATACCGGACGGCATATGCTCAAAGGAAATACCATATTCCTCAAATACCTGAAGAACCTTTCTGCCAAAACCGATTTCGGAATTCATCATGTCCTTTTCAATATTAATGGAAGCAAAGCCCTTCTTGCCAGCAATACCTGTGATCACATATTTTGACTTCTGACAGGTATTTCCAACGATCCATGTTCCTTCGTCTTGCGGTGCATTGGTATTCTTGATGTTGATAGGAATTCCTTCTTTTCTGACAGGGAAAATAGCATCCTCATGCAGAACAGTAGCTCCCATATAGGATAACTCACGCAGTTCACCGTAAGTGATGATATCGATTCCTTCCGGATTTTTGATGATACGGGGATCTGCGATCTTGAAACCAGACACATCAGTCCAGTTCTCATATACATCTGCCTGTACTGCCTTAGCTACGATAGATCCTGTAATATCAGAACCGCCTCTGGAGAAGGTCTTAACTACACCATCTGCCATAGCTCCGTAAAATCCGGGAATAACTGCTCTTTCCACGTTCTCAAGTCTCTTGGAAAGTAATTTCTGTGTCAGTTCTGCATCAAATACGCCGGCTTCATTGAAACGAATCGCTTCTGCCGGATCTACAAACTCATAGCCCAGATAATTTGCCATAATAATACCATTCAGATATTCTCCACGGCTTGCTGCATAATTGGTGCCTGCTTTTTTCTTGAAATTATCAATAATGACATTAAATTCCTCGGTCAGATCAAGGTCCAGATCCAGACCATCAATAATTTCCTGATAACGCTTCTCAATCTGTGTCATTTCTTTCATGAAATCATGATCTTTCTCAGCCAGAGCATAGCAGCCATAGAGCATATCCGTTACCTTGGTATCACCATCATAGCGTTTGCCCGGTGCGGAAGGTACCACATATTTTCTATTCTCATCTGCATGGATGATCTCACCTACTTTTCTGAACTGCTCTGCACTTGCCAGTGAGCTGCCACCGAACTTTACTACCTTTTTCATTTCCAAATTACCTTACCTTTCCTGTCGTTATCTTATATATCGCCCTACTATTATTATAATAGTCATTTATATTCCATAATTGCATTTAGCTTTCAAAGCGGATACGATTAATTACATTTCCAGCTTTGGAAGCACATTCATTATATGCTTTTTCTGTCATTTCAGCGGTAATGAAACCAGTCTCACCTTCTGCTACATGTTCAATGAATTCTACTTCTCCAAAATTCTCTCTGATCTTATTATGATCTGTTTCTTTCACACGTACAAAGAATCTTCTTGTAAATTCATCCATAGGAGAAATTTCCAGTTTCTGCTCATCCCAGATAATAGGAATATGTCTGCCAAGATGTTTTGCACAGTCAATTACATCTGCTACTACTGCACTTGCAGTTGCCAGTTTGCCTGCACCCTTTCCATAATACATCGTATCTCCTACCATATTTCCATGTACAAGGATCGCATTGAACACGTTCTGTACTGCATACAGAGGATTGTCCTCTGTCACCATAAAAGGAGCTACCATCGCATAATATTTACCGTCCCTGCACAGACTCTTGGCAAAAAGTTTAATGGTCGTTCCCAGTTTACCGGCATATTCAAAATCTGTTTTGGTGATCTGGGTAATGCCTTCAATATACAGATCTGCAAAATCAACATTTTTACCATATGCAAGAGAAGCAAGAATTGCGATCTTACGTCCTGCATCATATCCGCATACATCAGCTTCCGGATTGCGTTCTGCATATCCTTTCTCCTGTGCGCGTTTCAATACAGTATCGAAATCTGCACCTTCATTCTCCATCTTTGATAAAATATAATTCGTGGTTCCATTTAAGATACCTGTAATAGATTCGATATGTTCCTGTGCCAGAGAAGTACATAGCGGTCTGATAATGGGAATTCCACCACCTACACTCGCTTCGAACAGATAACTGCAGTTATGCTCCTTAGCTATCTCCAGAAGCTCAGCACCGTGCTTTTCCACAAGTTCCTTATTGGATGTACATACGCTCTTACCAAGTTCTAATGCACGCCTGGTAAAATCATATGCCGGTCTCTCACCACCCATAGTCTCGCAGATGATCTTAACATCTTCATCATTAAGGATAGTATCAACATCATGCACCAGTACCTGTTGTACCGGGTCTCCTTCAAATTCTCTCAGATCCAACACATACTTTACTTCAATTCTGTCACCGAGCTTGTTTTGTATTATGGCACTGTTCTTTGTAAGTACCTCATATACACCGCTTCCTACTGTACCATAACCAAATATTGCTGCCTTTATCATTCCATATCTCCTCTACTGTTTATATTTGTAACGTTCTTCCGTATCTGAACGATTACTTATCACTCTCTCGCAAGTACCTTCACACTATGTACGCCGTTTTTCTTCTCCATCTCCTGTATCATTTCTGACACATCACCTGTTGTTGCAAGTATCTGAATACTAAGTGACAACGATGCAATTCCATTAATTGGAATGGACTGATGGATCGTCAGAATATTGGCTTTGAATTCAGCTACCACCTTAAGCACATCCGATAATAATCCGGGTTCATCATTCATCTGGCAGGAAAGCGTAAGCGTCGTTCCCTGTGCAGAATCATGAAACGGGAAAATATCATCCTTGTATTTGTAGTAAGAGCTTCTGCTGATTCCTACCATATCCACTGCTTCCTGTACAGAAGCTGCCTTCTGTGTATCGATCAGACGATTCGCTTCCACTACCTTGAGCAATACCT